>CAXTTX010000552.1:0-3459 GCA_964247045.1 uncultured Verrucomicrobiales bacterium
GGCCCCCGCCTCATGGCCCGCCCCTCTTCAGGCAGGGACCGCATTGCCTACGCTCCGGCTAAAATCCTGCGTATGTTCCGAGCGGTCCGGTTGGGGCGGCCCACACAAAAACTAGCAGGCCAAGGTCCGTTCCAAAGCGGTCAAAATCCCCTCCCTTGTAGCGGTAATCGAAGATGGAGGGCCTGGCTATCCCATCTTCAAAGCCCTCAATGGATGACCGTCGCAGACTTGTCCTATCGCAACGCCGGGAGCAAAACGACTTCCAAACCCGGTCGATCAAAACGGAGGGCACCCTTTCCCTCCACCACGACACCGCGTCTTTCTTCCAAGCCGCTGGGGTCTCCTCGGTGCATACACCCACGGCTGGCAGAAACATCGTTGGAAATTGCCGGCTCGCCAACTTATTTGGTGCTTCTTATCGCAAGGCTCGGCTGTTAGTCATCGGGTGGATGAAAACAGACCCGGGATCAATCATGTCGCCAAGGTATTTTTTCGGATTCCTCGCCTTGCCCCTGGTTCTCGCGGCATCGTCCTGCGCTCCTGATTCCGGCCACCGCGTCGCGGACTACCGCCAAACGGTGAAGCTTGTCCTCTCGGCGGATAAACACACCCATGCCGCCCCCTCCCCGGGCACCCCGTCCTTCCTGCCAGACGGACACCACGATACCACGAGTGTCGTCGCGGCGATTGCTGGGCTCGGCGATGATGTTCCTCATCGTCTCGCGTATTTCAGCCAGGCACCCGACAACCTCTGGCTGCCATACTCCGCACCCTCCGTGGCAGTGTGGGGCTCATTCTGGCCGACCTTCTACCGGCATCGCATCGTGAACATCCTGCACTCACTGCATGGCGGTGGTCCTGCCGAAGTTAAGGCCCGGAGGCAGGCCTTGCACGACCTGATCCGTTCTTCAGACAAGACGAAACCGGAGGAGCAATGGAAAATCGGATTTCTCATCCATGCCATGGGAGACAGCTACGCCCATGTCCGGCCGACCGCGCCAGGCCCCGTCGCCTATGGAGAATTCGTTGGCCACGGCTTCGACAATTGCGTCAAACCCGACATGATCTACCTTCATGTCGAAAACTATATCGACTACGTGGAAAGCTTGTATCACGCCTTGGAGATCATGTCGCCCGAGGGGGATGCTCCGGCAAGGAAGGCGAAATTGAAGAATTTTTGCGATGCCATTAGGGACGCTGCTGAACTCCCGGGTGACACCGACGAAGCTCGGGAAAAGCACATCAAGGATGCGATCTGCAAATTCAATGAGGGCATCCGCTACACCGACGAAGAAGTGAACGAGGAATGGAATGCCGAGATCAAGGGAGTCAGCCGCTTCCTCGGGGATGTTGAAAAGCGACTGTAAACTCCCTGGGCACAGGCTCCCACCCCGCCCCTTGAATCCCATCAATCGTATGTTCCACCTTACCCGCGTCCAAAACCCCCACCTCTTTCGTCGGGGCGCAAAGATTGAACTTGGCCGGGGTTGAAATCCCCGGAGCGCCCGCACCCGGAATCTTTCGTCGCGTCGCGACGTCTCACGGAGCATTCGTGGTCCGGATCAGGCTTTTTCTCCCCAGGGGGGACAAGGGAACGGAACAAGAAAGCTGAGGCGGCTTATCAGCCCGACGACGGCTTCAAATTTAACTAACATTTTCTCGACACGGAATCGGCTGATTGTTAGCCATGAAATCGTGTTGGCCGAAATTACCCCTGTGCCGGCGATAACAACCAAAGTCGCGTTGGTAGTTTCACCGGCTTGACAATTCCGTCCGTCTAACAATTTCATCCCGGCGGACTTTTAGAAGCCGTCGTTATTCCTGATGTTAACTACTCCCACAAATCAAAGTTCTCCTGGGAGGTTCCGGATGCACTGGCATCCGCACCAAACGGATCCGTTACTGAATCCAATAAGGACCATGACCATTTCAAAATCAGCAAGATGTGACGGACGAACTGGATGGAATGCCCTTCGTCGCCATCGGTCGATCCCTCTGTCAGCCGCCACAGGTTTGTCCGGGCTCTTGATGTTGGGCTGCTCGTCGATGCACAGTAGCAATAGCGTCACGATGCCAACGGTAAGCAAGGGCGTGGTATACCATCTTCCCAAGTCTTGTTACCGCCTGAGCATCGGCGGAGGCACGGCGGATACTCCCAGGATCGAGGTGGCCCAGGACATCCAACCGGATGATGTCTCGTTCCTCTTGGATATCAGCCGCAATCCGCTGGTGGATCGGGTGCAAAATTATGGCATCAATTCCAAAGGCCTTCTCACTACCGCCAAGAGCGAGGACACGGGCAGGGTGACCGAGATTCTCGAGGCCGTTGCCTCTTCAGTGGTTGCGCTGGGGCCAGCCGGCATTGGGGGGGGCGGTCTGAACATGCTCTTGAAGGGCAATGTCAATGCCGAGCAGGTGGAATTGAAAGGAAACACCCGCAACCAACTTTCGCCGGCGGAGTACGCCGTCTTCCTCACGGCCCTCTCCAAACTCAACTACAAATACATTTTCCCCGCGGGAGAAAGCGTCTACAAAATGAAAATCCCGTCCGAGAGCGGTGATTTCCTGATGGATTTCAAGGCACCGGACTTTTCCGGCAAAGCACTGGACAACGATGGGATCCGTACCGAGCTACAGAAAGCAGGAGCTTCCCTGCGCCAGCAGGCGGGTCGCAATACAATGGATCAGGAAATCCTCGCCGCTGGAGTAATCGCCCGCCCGGTGACCTATGGGAAATTATCCTATACCATCTACGTCAAAAAGGAGGCCGTCAACCGGTTGCGTGATGGCGGGGCCAAGACCAATGAGTACAACACCGAGGGCAAGGCGGAATTGCAGGCGTCTTCGAACCAAAAGGATGTCGACAGTCAGAACCGGGCCGAACAGGAAGCCAAGGATCTGGTTAAGAACAACACGGACCTTGCCGACTTGAAGAACCTCGCGCTCATGGACTCGAGGGAGATGGAAAAGGCTCTCGCCAAGGTCCAGACCGACATCATTAGCGCGAAATCGACCGTTGAAGCATATCATGCGGGCACCCATGCCTTCGACAAATCAGCCGACTACTGGACGAAATATGGCGAATTCCTGGATGCCATTCCCACAGGAGGAGGAAATCCCACGGACGCGGAACGGAAAGTCATCATCAGCAAGGCCATTGCTTTCAATGTCGAAGTGCAGAAGCAGGTGGTTGCGAAGATTGCCACGATCGATGAGAAACTTGGCAAGAATAAGGCCCGTTCGGAAGAGATTGCCATCCTCACACGGGACTTCCCGGACACGCGTAGGAAGAACGAAATCACCTTGGAACGCTTCCGGCGTGAATATGCAATGGCCAAGGATAGCAGCCTCCACGCCACGATGGACATTCCCATCGTCATCACGACCGATCGCCTGCCGGTGGTGGACGAGGCGCATGCCGAGGTGGTTCCCTTGCGGCGCAGCATGGTGGACAAAGTC
>CAXTTX010000553.1:0-3446 GCA_964247045.1 uncultured Verrucomicrobiales bacterium
GGCAAAGGTGCCGCCGGACGGCTCATGGCCGGAGTGCTGGAAGCTGCACGCCAGCGCGGATTGAAGGTTCAGCCAATCTGCGGCTATGCAGCCGCATTCATCAGGCGTGATTCAAAATATCACGACCTGCTTGTCTGAGCTGTTTTGCACAAGACTTCGCTGAGAAATGCACGGCTCAGTCCCTCCCCATGCAGAGCGCCTCCTTCGTTCTGAGATCAGAACCGCCTGTAAAACAAGCCACGGCATATCCACGCCGCGCTATATTCATCTTGGCATGGGTCGCGCTAAAAAGATATCATGAAAGAGAAAAAAGACTCACAGCAGATCCTTCGCGAGGACCCCATCAGCAGCACGGACGCCAGCCACGACACCGGCCTGGCAGTCGGCGCCGCCAGCGGTGCAGTTGCCGGAGGAATCCTCGGCAGTTCGCTTGGTCCCTTGGGGGCCGTCGCAGGTGCGGTCCTCGGTGCCACCGCGGGATCAGTCGCTGGACTCGGCATCTCCAAGGCGACCGATACCAGCACGCCCAATGACGCCAACAATCTTGAAACCCGACCCGAAAGATCCGATACACTTAACCCCTGAAACTCCAGGCGACCTGTCGGAAAAATCCTTCAAATCCGCGGGCCATTCAGCAAAACCTCACCATCCGCCGGTGTGGTCAGGCACATGCGATTCACTGCCATTCAGGCTGCACTTGATCGCAAGCTCCCCGGCAAAAGGAATGTGGTCGATGAGTTCGTAATGCCCGCCACCGGGGCAGGAAGGGTTTTGCAACAACTTTCCCGCCCCGATGATCACGGATGGCATGTCGAGCGAGGTGCCCTCCTGCACGTCACGGCTGTTCTGATAGGCCCGGACGGCAGTCTGCGCGTTCCGGATGTTGATGATGCATGCCGACCGGTCCGCTCCGCGCCTCCAGCCGCTCGTTCCCAAAAACAGGATCGCGACCAGTGACATCAGGACGAGGATCACCACGGTGACTTCGAGAAGCGTCATGCCCCTGGTAAAAATGGCATGAGGACGGGCGGCGGAAAAAGTTTTCATTCTGCAAGGGGGGAGGAAGGGCTTCATCCTGCCATATGGAGGCCCCGCTGCTATAACGCCTTCGCGTGGAAACGCGGGCCCTTCGGGAATAGCCCCTTGTCCCGGCAACCTGCGGAAGAACCCCTCGCCTCAAAGGAAGGAACCAAATAGGCGCCCGAAAGCATAACTTACCGCGGAACAGCATTGGCGGATCTATCAGTTTGCGCAACTCCACTTGACAATCCCGCGCGTTTCCCCTACCACTTGCCCGCTTCCACTTTGCATACCAATGCGTGTCCCGTCTCCACGACCATGATGTGATTCCCCTCCTCAACTGAGGAAGGGGCTTTCCATGGCATTGGCGCCTGTCTCTTGGACGGTGCCGCTTCATCCCGGTTATTCCAACCCGCGGCGCGGCTTTTCCCTGCCCGCGTGACTTCCCCCACGACACGACAATGAAACAATCCGAAGCGGAGGATCTGCTCTCCTGCCTGCCGGGCGGGCGCACCCTTTTCACCTATGGCAAGGACTGGTACGCCGTCTCCTTGCTCAAGATGGCCTTGCGCCGGAGTGCCGCCGAGCAACTCAGGCAGTCCGGTTTCCGCAACCTCTTTGAAAAGCCGCGCCTCCGGGCTTGGCTCGGCACGCTTGGCAAAAAGTCCTTCACAGCGGAGGACCTCGATCTCCTATGCCCGGATGATGCCGAAACCTACCGCCTCAGCGCGAGCCTCTTCGAAGGCTGGGAGCAAACCAGCCGAAAGGGGAAAGACGCCTGGAACATCGTGCTCCAGCTCAATCTGAATGGTCACGACGCCAGCCTGATGGAAAAGCACTTCCCCGATCGCTCGAGGGATCCCTTTGAATGGGCCGGCCACCCCGTTCACGGCGGACGCCACCGCACGCTCGCGTGGGCGCGCATCGACCTGGACTGGAATCGGGGCCAGGCCCTCATCGAGGAAATCCAGAACGACCGTCTGCGCGAGGTTCGCTCGGCGGTCGAGCGCATCCGGCGCGAGAAGCAATCCCGCATCCGCATCTGGGGCGAGGAAATGGACTCCGCCTTCGTCCTCAACTATTGGGACCAGCGCCTGCGCGTCTCCCGCCAGTGTTGGGACGAGGCGATGCTCTGCGCCGCCATCCAGTTCATCGTCGGCGAACTCGGCATCCGCAAGATCTTCTACCACAGCCCCGTCAGTGGCCAGCGCCTGAAGAACTACGGACGGTATCGCTCCGCACCCGTCTCCGTCTACACGGATCTTCCCAGGCGTTTCTGCTTCGAGCACACCACGGAGTTGCCCGGATTTCTGAAGGTTCCCAAACGGCACCGGAAAGACCTCTGGATGCACCGCCTGGTCTTTTGATGAAACTCCACCGCCGCTTCCATTCGGGCATAGGCCGGCTTTCAGGCGGTCAGCGGCAAACTCCTATCTTCTCAAATCACCGATCTCTCGGCCCTGCCCTCAATACACCGAGTCGTGGATCTGCTTGTCCAGTTGCTGACCATAGTTCCGCATCTTCTGGTCCTGCGACTCCACGTCGGAATACGAAGGCGCTGCGGTGGGCGTGTAGGAAGGCGACGTGTATCCGCCGGACGCGGGCGCATACGCACTGCCGTCGCCGTGCCAGAAGTAATCCCAGTCCTCGGCACAGGACGAAAGAAACAGGCACGACAGCGGCAGGAGGAAAAGGCGGGGGAGGTACATTGGCAAGATAGCTATCCAACTCCACGGGCGGAGGCAAGAAAGTTCCATGCAGGCCCTCCGGTATCGCGTCTTCAGCCCCCTTCAATCCACTCCATCGTCTTCCTCGCCAGCTTGTCGAAGGCCTTCACGCAAAGCTCCAGATGCTCCTCCTTCGTGTCCTCGATCTTGTTGTGGCTGATGCCGTGCAGGCTCTGCACGAACATCATCACCGTCGGAATCCCCGCCCGGCAAACCTCCGCCGCGTCATGCAGCGGTCCGGAGGGCATCTTGTGCGAAACCCCGCTGGTTTCGAGGATAGCCTCATCGCAAAACCCGATGAGCGTCTCGTTGAAAGGCACCGGCTCGATCTGCCAGATGCGGTCCCACGCCACCGTCACGTTCCCTTCCGCCGCGAACTTCTCGCTCGCGGCCTTTGCCTCCGCCAGCATCGTCGCCAGCGCCTTCGCGTCGAGATGGCGCTGGTCCAGCGTGATCCGGCATTCCTCCACCACACTCGTGACAATTCCCGGCTTCGTGACACACGAACCGATCGTACACACGCCGCCGTTCCGGTCCGTGATCTCGTAAATCTCCGTGGCCATCTTCGCCGCCGCCAGGAACGCGTCCTTCCGCCGGTTCATCGGCGTGCTGCCTGAGTGCGCCGCCTGCCCGCGGAAGATGATCGCGTGTCGCTCCACACCGCAGGTGCCCAGCACCACGCCCAGCGGGAGATCCATG
>CAXTTX010000554.1:0-3414 GCA_964247045.1 uncultured Verrucomicrobiales bacterium
GCTTGGCCACCTTGAAACTACAATCGATTGCCAACACCACCGATTTGCAAAAGCGTATCGCAGGCACCCAACGGCTTGTGGAAAAATCGATGGGCATCGTCCATCGCTTCGCGTGCGACCTGCGTCCGACCGTTCTCGACAATATGGGACTGATTCCATCCCTGGTCTCCCATCTGAAGATTTTTTCAAAACGAACGGCCATTCCCGTGGAGTTCACGGCCTTCGCCGACGTGGAAAAACTGGATGGATCCGTCCGCACGGTGCTCTATCGCATCGCCCAGGAAGCGCTCTCCAACATCGGCCGGCACTCGCAGGCCACCCGGACCCAGGTATCCCTCATCCAGAGGCCGGACGCCGTTGTCATGGAAATCACCGACAACGGCATGGGCTTTTGGTTGGAAGGTGTATTCTCGGCCGGAGACGGAAATTGTCTTGGCCTCCTTGGCATGCGCGAGCGAATGGAAATGATGGGGGGCTCGTTCGCGGTCGATTCCCTCCCCGGCGCGGGCACGACCGTCCGCGTGGAAATCCCCAAGCCGCTGGCAGGGAAGACACGCAAGCGGGTCGCGAAGAAAACAAACAAGAATCACTCCACCTGATGTCATCGAAGCCAATCACCGTATTGCTTGCGGAAGACCACATGATTGTTCGTGAGGGTCTGCGGGCATTGCTGCAGTTGGAAAATGACATCGAGGTGATCGGTGAAGCCGACAACGGCCGCCATAGCGTGGAAATGGCAAGAAAACTCAGCCCCGACGTGGTGATCATGGACATTGCGATGCCCTCACTCAACGGCATCGAGGCGGCCCGGCAGATTCTCCGCGCCAACCCCATGACCAAGGTATTGATCCTCTCCGCCCACAGCGACGACGCCTATGTCGAACACGTCCTTTCGCTGGGTGTTTCCGGATATCTGATCAAGCAGATGGCCGCCCACGTTCTCCCGGGCGCGATCCGGAAAGTCAAAAACGGCGAATCGGTTTTCAGTCCCGTGATTTCAAAACGGCTGCAAAGTCGCAAGCGGATGGCCCTCCAGTCCCTGGGTGCCGCGGGAAGAAACGAAAAGGTTCATCTCACCTCACGGGAGGCAGAGGTGCTCCAGCTCATCGCCGAGGGCAAAGCGAACAAGGAAACCGCTGATGAACTGCATATCAGCGTCAAGACCGTTGAAAAACACAGACAGAGCCTGATGAAGAAACTCGATATCCACGATACCGCCAGCCTCACCCGCTACGCGATTGCCACGGGCATCATCGAGTGCAGTGTCCAGGTGACGATCATCTAGCGAGCCTTGGCCGGACCGAACCCGAGGAAACGGAAAGCGAAAAAATCGCCAGGGGTTTGTCCCCCTTTCCACCGGGAAAAGGAAACCGGCGAGAATCGGAGCGGAGGGGACTCAATCTTCGCCGGTGGTTTCCGAGCCTCGGGGGGTAGGCTCCACGGTTGGGGGGATGTGTTCGCTAACCCGGGGGGAGGTTTCGCGGTTTGTCACGGTCCGTGAGCCCGGGGGAAGGCTTGCTCGCGGCGACAGGAAAAGAGATATCCCATTTCCGGCCATAAACCAAGTCCGTGATCGCGGGGACGCGATCACGTGAACCCCTGGCCGCCTTACGACTCGTCCGCTTGCTATCCCAGGGTGAGTGACCGGCCAGCGTCATCGCAGACCGGCAATCCCAATTCCGGATTGCTCGCCCAAGAAGGTGGCCACCTTCCCCTAGAAGCGCGGCACAAAGACCCTTTTGTGGTTCACATTCCCCGCCGCGCCCGCCACCGCCAATGAGATCGCTTGTAAAAATGAAGGCGTCCCGCTCCTTTGCTCCGCGACATCGCGGCCTTCATCGACCGAAACCCAAGCCGATTCCCCGAGTGCTTCCTCATTGCTTCCGCACCGGGCCAATTCGGAGAGTGTCTCGTAGGTTTCCTGTTGCTCTTCCAGAATCGTCTCCAGGATTTCGGATGCATCCGGCTTTTGCTGGAGCGTCGCCCATTCAAGAAGGCATTCATAGAACGCGATCTGGTGATGAACCACCTTCCGCAAGGCGGCAATGATCGCCGCGTCATTAGCCGGGGAGAGATAGAAGTCCTCGGCAAGCTCTTCCATCTCTTCCAACATGCAGACGGAGGTTTGGCAAATTCTTCTCCTGACGTTCTTGCCGAGGCACGCGAAAATCTGTTCGCACCGGAAAACATGCCCTTCCGTCTGTTTCAGGTAGACCAAGGTCGCACCGCTCAAGCCGGGTGAAAGCGCGGCCGTCGCGATGCGCGGCAAGGCCCGGGAGATCCGATGTTCCGCATCATACACATCGGCCAGCTCGACCAGGAACAGGTCCATGAGGTTTTTCGATCCTTTTGCTCCAGTTGCTTTCATGGCGTGGTGGTTTTCCAATTACTTCAAAACGGCCCAAGGCGGGGAGGGCCAAGTCAGGGCCGATGCCTAGTCCAATGCCGGAGGATGGAGTTTCCAAATCCAAAAAGCCATGGGGTGTAATCCTACTTTTCCGCCACCTCCGTTTCCGGGAAAGTGGCTGTGACAGCGCCATGCCCACAGGCCTGCCGCTGTCACAGCCTGGGCGAATTTCACGACCGACCATTTCTGGTTTTTCAAGCAAGTATCCTCGTGATCACGGAGACGCTTCCAGATTATCCTCGATTTTCCTTTCCGCCATGAGGTATAACCCTACCTGCACCGCATGCGGCCAAACGCCTGTCCGCGGGACAAGCCGGCGTGCGAATGGTAGGGTTTCACCCCATGGACAGCCGCAGGCCCGCCCACCGTAAACTGAGGCGGTCGGAAATGCGGCTCCCGACCTTCCGGATGGCCCCTTTGGACTCACCATGCCATGATGACCCCTCACAAATCAAACACCTACCCAGACCTCTATCTGGCCGCACTGCGCAGGCATGTGAAGCAAGCCTCCCGCGTGAATGCCAACGCGTCCCGGATACTGGGAACCAAGGCCGTCAAGCTGGGCATGGAGATACTTGAAGTGGCCAACATCCACCAGGAAGCGCTTCTCATGTTGGCCTTGCCAGTCAACACCTTCCCCATCGACGAGAAAACAGTGCGGCTCGCCGGAACTTTCTTTCTCGGAGTGATCGCGCCGATGGAGGAATTCCACAGGAGTTCACTCGCGGAAAACGTCCGCATGAAAGAGATGATCGGGGCGATAGGTGAACGAACGGATGCCCTCGCCGCCTCAAACGCCGGGTTGAAACTGGAGATCGCCCAGTGTTTGACCGTTGAGGAAACCCTGCGGACTTCCGAGGCCACCAGCAGCCAGTTGCTGGCGAAATCCCTCAAGATGCAGGAGGAACTCCGCTACCTATCCCGGCGGCTGCTGACAGCCCAGGAAGACGAACGGAAGCGGATCAGCCGGGAGTTGCACGATGTTGTCGGGCAGACCTTGACAGGAG
>CAXTTX010000555.1:0-1946 GCA_964247045.1 uncultured Verrucomicrobiales bacterium
GAAGCCTACTTGGCTGGCAAGTCGGGTCTGCTGCATGCTCCCACGGGCCTCGGCAAGACGCTGGCGGTCTATCTGGGACCTTTGGCTGAAACTGTCGGCAAGGAACCCGGCTGCCGCGTCCTGTGGCTCACGCCCCTGCGCGCTCTGGCGGCGGACACGTTGCGTGCCTTGCGCGAGCCGCTGGAGTTCCTTGCCCCGGGACTGGAGGCGGAGGCCCGCACCGGTGACACACCGGCCGCGTTGCGCGCCCGTCTCCGGAAGCGGCTTCCCCACACGCTTGTCACCACGCCGGAGTCGCTGTCGCTGATGCTCACGCATGCGGACTTCGCGGAGAAGCTTGCCGGCCTGCGCTGTGTGATCGTGGATGAGTGGCATGAACTGCTTGGCACCAAGCGCGGGGTGCAGACAGAGCTCTGCCTCGCCCGTTTGCGGACCTGGTTTCCAGAACTGCGCGTTTGGGGGCTGTCCGCAACGCTGGGTAATCTCACCGAGGCCCGCCGCGTGCTGCTGGGTTCCGCGTTCGAAGGGTCGGTTGAAATCAGTGCCGATCTCGAAAAGCCGCTGGTGATCGACACGCTCATTCCGAAGGAAATCGACCGCTTCCCCTGGGCGGGCCACATCGGCACCAGCCTTTCGAAGCAGGTTGTTGCGGAGATTGAAAAGGCGAACGTCACCCTCCTCTTCACCAATACCCGCTCGCAGACGGAGATCTGGTTCCAGGCCGTCTCCACGCTGCGGCCGGATTGGCACATGGCGATGCATCATGGCTCGCTGGAGCGGGCCGAGCGTGACGCCGCGGAAAATGGCCTCCGGGATGGCACACTGAAATGCGTGGTTGCCACTTCCTCGCTCGATCTGGGCGTCGACTTTTCTCCGGTTGATCAAGTGATCCAGATCGGCTCGCCCAAGGGCGTGGCCCGTCTCTTGCAGCGCGCGGGCCGTTCCGGACACCAACCGGGAAACGTCTCGCGGATTGTCGGCGTGCCGACGCATGCGCTGGAGTTGGTCGAATTTGCCGCCGCACGGGATGCAGCCTTGGCCCGGAATGTCGAGAGCCGCCGGCCTTTGAAAAAGCCGCTCGATTTGCTGGTGCAGCACCTCGTCACCTGCGCCATCGGCGTGCCCTTTGAACCCGGTGAGATGCGCCGCGAAATCCAGTCGAGTTTCGCCTTCGATGAACTCACCGACGGGGAATGGGAATGGTGCCTCGGCTTTATCTCGAATGGGGGCAGTGTCCTCGCGGTCTATCCGCGCTATCACAAGGCGCGCCTGGAGGACGGCCGGTATGTGGTTGATGACAAGCGCCTGATCATGCAACACCGCCTGAGCATCGGTACGATCTCCAGTGATCCGGCGGTGACCATCAAGTTTGCCAGCGGTCGCACGCTCGGCACGGTGGAGGAATCCTTCATCTCCAAGATCCGTCCCGGCTCGACGCTCATCTTCGCAGGGAAGGTGCTCACGCTGGTCCGCTTTCATCAGCGGACCGCCACGGTGAAGGTTGCGCCCAAAGGAGCCAAGGGCCAGATCGCCATCTGGGGCGGTGCGAAGATGCCTCTTTCCAACGAACTCGCCCACGCCATTGCGAAGCGTCTCCAGGGACTTGGCCCGCCGTCCCGCGAGATGGAGGCAGTGAAGCCCATTCTCGATATCCAGAAGAAATGGTCGCGCCTGCCGGGTGATGATTTCCTGCTGATCGAATACGCCCGCACCCGCTATGAGGAAAACCTGTTCTTCTATCCTTTCGCGGGGCGTCTGGTCCACGAGGGGCTGGCCGCGCTGGTTGCCTTCCGGATCGCGCGGGAAACCGGCGAATCCATTGTTAGAAACCAGAATGATTATGGATTCTGCCTCTCCGCGAAACGCGGTCTTGTTCTGGACGAGCCGACCTTGCGCCGCCACCTGAGCGCGGAAAACCTGCTGGATGACCTTTTGGAGTGCATGAA
>CAXTTX010000555.1:1956-3405 GCA_964247045.1 uncultured Verrucomicrobiales bacterium
CGCCAGTTCCGTGAGATCGCCCGCGTGTCCGGTCTGATCCTCCAGACACCGCCGGGACAAAAGGACCGCTCGATCCGCGAGGTGCAAGTGAGTGCCACGTTGTTGTATGAAGTTCTCCATCGTTATGATCCGGATAATCTGCTGCTGGAACAATCCCGGCGCGAGATCTTGGAAAAGCAACTTGAGTTGACCCGGCTGAACGCGGCCATCACCCGACTCGCTTCCTTGGAAATGCACCTGGTGGAACTGGAGAACCTCAGCCCGATGTCCTTTGGCTTGTGGGCGGAAAATTTCTCCGCCACGCTTTCCCCGGCGGACGCCGCCACGCGTCTCGAAAAAATGCTCCAGGCTCTCAACCAGGCCGCGGGCAAATAGCCAACGATGTTTCCCTTTCCCGCCGATCCCTCGCTGAGCCTTCTTCCGGAAGGAGCTGTCTTCCTGACCCGTTCCGCCACGCTCGTGGTGGCGGATGTCCATCTTGGAAAATCCGCAGCGTTCCGTGCCCGGGGACTGCCGGTGCCGGAAGGCGATACCGCCCGCGACTTCCGCCGCATCCTGGAACTCGTGCACCGTTGCGACGCGGCACACCTTGTTATTGCCGGAGACCTCTTCCATGCGCCGGCGGGCATTACGCCGGAACTGGAACAAGCCGTTGTGGATTTCGTGGCGGCCTTGCAAATTCCGGTGACGCTGGTGGAAGGAAACCATGACAAGAAGATCAAGCGTCTTCCTTTCCCGCTGAACCATGTGCCGCACCTTGATCTGGAGGACAATATACGGGTCTTGCATGATCCCGCGGAGGTGGATGGGGAAAAGCTCCACCTTTCCGGGCACTGGCATCCGGTGGTGAGGATACCGGATGGCAAGCGCACGTCTCTGCGGTTGCCTTGCTTCCTGTTCCGGAACAACACGATCGTTCTTCCCGCCTTCGGCAGCTTTACCGGCGGTGCGATCATGGAGCCGGAGGAAGGGGACCGGATCTTTGTCGCCCTGCGGGACAATGTGGTGGAGTTGCCGGCGGCGTTGATCGTCTGAGGGAGGTCGGAAATGGCGTCATTTTGGAGACATTTTCCGACAAAAAAGGGGGCATTTTTGTCATTTCCGTGTCGTAGCAGCACGATGGAGCAGTGATTTTGCGGTTTTTTGTCGAAAACGGGCGGAACCCGGGCGGAACCCGGGCGGAACCCGGGCGAGGTGAGGAAAAATGGAAATTTATACAAGACCCTCATTTCCAAAGGACTCCATGAATATTCGAGAGTTCCGGGTGGGGGCACGTGCAACAAATGACAAGTATTTGGGGATCTGTTTTCGTAAAACCGAGATCCGAGGTGGGCGAAGGTGAATGAGTGAGGGGTCGATGGGGTGGCATTTCAGGATTCTACCAAAACCAAGGCCGCGTCTCAACCAATTGGCCGTCTGCCAATATGAATTGCCCGAACTCCCTCAGTG
>CAXTTX010000556.1:0-3373 GCA_964247045.1 uncultured Verrucomicrobiales bacterium
CGAGGGGGCCAGTTGCGACGGGGGATGATGGGGTTTTCATGATATGCTTTGTTTTTTTGGGGGAGGTTCAGGTTGGATGATGCCGGGCCCATCCCGGGGGGGAGGAGGGAGGGGCCCGGCTGTGATCGGCTAGATCACGAAGAGGCCCGCGGCCTTGAGGATCTCGCGGATGCGGGAGGGGCAGAGCTTGCCCGCGAATTTTTGCTTGGCGGTCACGTAGATGACGTTTCCGGGAAGGTTGCGGCCCGCGCAGAGGTTGGCGAAGCGGATGAGAAGGAGGGTGGTCTTCATGGCTATCTGTGGTTTGTTAGTAGTTTGTTAGACAATTTGGTCGGATCAACGTTTGATTCAGGTTGGGGGGGCTCCGGGATAGCCTTGGAGCACAGATTCCCAGATATTGTAAAATCATCAAGAAAATTCTACATGAAAAACAATGAAGTTCGGAACATGTTCAGAACAAAATATGGAAAAATAGGGTTCAGATATAAAATCGGCTTTCGAAAAGGTGTTGACGCAACTTCTTTTGTCTTCTAGCGTTTCAGCGCGATCCCGCCCTATGAATAGTCAGAGAACCGCCCTTTCCGATTTCCTAAGCCTCACCCGTGGGCAGACAAACCAGACTGCTTTCCAAAACGAACTGGAGGTGCTGGTCGGGCTCGATTCCGGAGGTCTTGGTGCCAAATACATCAGTTTGGTGGAAACCGGCAGGCTCAAGTCGCTGTCGGACGAATTCATCAGGGCGATGGAGATCAAGACAAAGCGTTCGCGGGAGGAACTGCTGGCAATGCACTCCAGGCCAAGTTCGTCCTTGGAAAAGCGGCCGGACAGAACCATCCGGATCGTTTCAGGGCATACGGCATCCGCCGCGGCGCTGATTGGCTCCGCCCTGAAAGGCTTGCCTCGCGTGAAGCTCGCAACCTGTGCTGAGAAACCCCGTGGGGCACCGGAAACCTGGGCTCCCAATGGCGAATCCGCGCGGTGGATTGGATGGAGGGAAGGGGATACCTGGCCCTTGGACGACAATGACTTTTTGTCACAGGTTGTCAGCGTCGGTGGAACCTATTATTTCAGTGCCAAGGATGCTTTGAGGGCTTTGGACGCCGGGTGGGCGGATGTTGTCGCCGTTCCCACCGCTCTTGTGGATGGGCGCCACAGGACCTATCTCCGGCTCGCGCGGCTGGTGGCCTCGGACGCGGCATGCATCATGATTTGCAAAGGCGAGCTTGCCGTGAAGATGGTGCCCGACGCCGACGAGGATCACATTCGCAAGTGTTGGTCGGAAGAGGGGAAATTCGCGGTTTATGACGTGAGCACCCGGGATCTCGGCGGCGTGGTTCGCAAGCTGTTGGAAGAGGGAAATGGGGGCAAGTCATCCAAAAAGGCTGCCAAAAGTGCTTACAGGTTCGGTGCCGAACTGGGAACCATTGGTGATGTCGTTGCCAACGAGGCAGTCTCATTTTCCATCGTCAACAGAGAGGGGCATTCCAGCCCGGGGATCGTCAAGGTTCCCGTTTCGAGCCATGACGCGGCGTCTTTTGCCGGTGGATCCCTTGGAGAATTGTGCAAGGGAGCTCCTGAGGAGCTCGATGGAGTGTTGATGTGGGATCCCCATGCTTCCTGGATCATTGAGAAGCTGCGGGAAAAGAACCCCGGGCAACCCTATGCGCTGATCTCCATCAGCCGGACGCCGGACCCCGCCACTCACCGTCCCCGCAGATTTGAATTTGACCTGGTGACGAGGCTCTCCCACACCGAGGATGAAGACCTGCTGGCGGAGGTGCGGGAATTGCTTTTCCGGATCTGGGAAACGTCGGATGACCTCGCTGCTTACTCATCCCAAGCCTACATGCCTGCCGTCAACGGCCTGGCCCGCTATTTCAATCTGGGGGAACCGGGCTTGCCCGTTACCGCCGAGCGCTGCGTCCGGGTATTTTGCTCCGTTGCCTACGACGTCGCCCCGAAGATGGAAGCGATGCGGTTTTTCTAATGAATCTCACGTTATGGTCATGAACATCCTCACAGAATCCCCTGCCTCCCGTTTTCCGGAAGTGGAGGCCGTTTTGGAAACCCTTCGTCCCGCCATGGAGGCGGATGGAGGTGGCGTTGTGCTCGCCGGCATCGAAGGCGGACGGGTCGATGTCCGGCTCAAGGGCATGTGCCTGGATTGCCCCAGTGCCCCCATGACCCTCAAACACGGCATCGAACGTACTCTCAAACAACACCTCTCTTGGGTCACCGAGGTCCGGCGTGTGGACGTGAAACCTGCCTGCTGATCCCTAACAACCAATCCAACCATGAAAAATCGTAAATTTGCCATAATTGCCATCGTGCTGCTCCTTGCGGCAATTGCCGGGGGTTTCTTCTTCACACGCCAACCGGTGTCTTCCGCGGGCGGCCTTACCAAAGTCAAGATTGGTATCCAGGCCTCGCCCGCGATGGCGCTTGTCATGACGGCGAAGGAAGCCAAATGTTTCGAGGCGGAGGGCCTGGACGTGGAGCTTGTCCCGTTCACCGCGGGAAAATTCGCCTTGCAGGCCCTGCTGGGAGGTTCGCTTGACTACTGCGTTTCCGGAGAGGTTCCGATCGCGTTGGCAACCTTGCAGGGCAACAAGCTCACGGTCTTGTCCCAAGTCGTCCGTGAGACGACCAACGAATGCCGGGTGGTCGCAAGGAAGGACGATTCCGCAAGCGGTGGAGCCGCAGCCTACTTCAAGGCGAAAAAGAGAAAACTGGCGACATCCATGGGAGGAGGCCCGGAATTTTTCACGTATGAGTTTTTCAAGAAGCATGGAATCTCCGCGTCCGAAGTGGAACTCGTGGCGCAGAAGCCCGAGGATATGCCGGCGGCCCTCGCTTCCGGCAGCGTTGACGCGATGGCGGTGTTTGACCCGTTTTGCTATATCGCGGAACAAAAGCTGGGAAAAGACGGGGTGACCTTTTCCGACTCCACCGGCACCTTATACAGTGAGTTTTACGTCCTCAGCGTTGGGGAACAGCAGTTGGAAAATAGCAAGAAAACCGCTCCCGCAGTCTTGCGTGCTCTGGTCAAAGCCGCGGAAATCGGCAAGGCGGATCCCGCCAAAGCGCAGAAGGCGGTGGAAAAGCACACCAGTCTGGAACTCGCGACGATCACCGGCATTTGGCCGAATTTCGATTTCGACGCCGTCCTGACGCCCAAGCTTCTCGCGGTGTGGGAGGCCCAAGCCGAGTGGGCGAAGGCAACGGGCAAGGTTCCCGCGGACAGCAAGAAGCCTGACTTCCGCGCCATCGTCTCTGACGGGCCGCTACGCTCGGTGAAGCCGGAGGCGGTGACCATTCCGGGGAAATAATCTCCAAGACCGTGCAGTCATTTTTCCGCAGTAGCGCGAGCGTG
>CAXTTX010000557.1:0-3371 GCA_964247045.1 uncultured Verrucomicrobiales bacterium
GGGTGATAGAAATCTGAGTCGCAGCAGGGGACGCCCGTCGAAACGGCCGCGCTGTCCGCTGAGGATGCCGACTTCCTGCGAGCCTTCCACCCGCGCGGAAACCTGGCATTTTTCGTCGGTGAGAAGCAGCACCGAGGAACGGTTCTGCTTGGCATAGATCCGGTCGATCTTGCCGACCAGTCCCTCGTTGGAGAGGACGGAAAGCTGCGTGCCGATGCCGCGTTCCTCGCCGGCGTCGATATCGACGGTTTGCCACCAGGTCGTCGGGTTGCGGCGGATGACTTGCGCGGGAACCACGTCGAACTTGGTGGCCTGCTTGTAGTTGAGCGCGTGGCGCATCTTCTCGTTTTCCCGTTCCAGGTCGCGGTAACGGGACTCGATGATGCGCAAGCGGCCGATCTCGCCCTGGGTGGCCTCCAGTTCCACCTCCAGCTCCTTCGAGTGGCGGGTCTCCTGCATGAAGGCCCGGGCTTTCGTTTCCAGTTGCGAACCGGATTTGAGAAACGGTGCCATCGCCTTGAAGTAACCGCCTTGGATCTCACGCACGACGCGGTCGTTGAGCGTGAATGCCCACACGGCTCCTCCGAGGAAGAGAAGAAGGGCGATGAGATTGAGCGGCTTCATGGCCGGAGCGGTCCCGGGAAAGGTCGCGGGTTAGCGATCGGAATTGGTGACACGCTTGAGGAGCGAAAGCTCCTGCAGCGCCTTGCCAGTGCCTTCCGCCACCGCGCTGAGGGGGTCCTCCGCGATGTGGACGGGCAGTCCGGTTTCCTCGCGCAAGAGGCGGTCCAGCCCCTTGAGCAACGCCCCGCCGCCCGCTAGCACGATCCCGCGGTCCACAAGGTCCGCGGCAAGCTCCGGTGGGCAACGCTCGAGAGTGGTCCGGACCGCATCGACAATGGTGCTCAGCGGGTCCGACATGGCCTCGCGGATTTCCTGCGAGGTGATGGTGATGGTTTTGGGAAGTCCTGCGACGAGATCCCGGCCCTTGACCTCCATGGTCATTTCCTTGGGCAGGGGAGCGGCGGAACCGAGGCGGATCTTGATTTCCTCCGCCGTGCGCTCGCCGATCATGAGGTTGTAGGCCCGCTTCATGTATTGAATGATGGCCTCATCCAATTCATCGCCCGCCGTGCGGACGCTGCGGGCGTAAACGATGCCGGAAAGGGAAATCAGCGCCACTTCCGTGGTGCCGCCGCCGATATCGACGATCATGTTGCCGGAGGCCTCCTGCACCGGCAGGCCCACGCCGATCGCCGCCGCCATCGGCTCCTCGATCAGGTAAACCTCGCGCGCCCCGGCCTGTTCGGCGGATTCGCGGACGGCCCGGCGTTCCACCTCGGTGATGCCGGAAGGAATCGCGATCAGCACCCGCGGGTTCGACCGGCGGCCCTTGTTCACCTTGCGGATGAAATGGCGCAGCATCGCCTCGGTGACCTCGAAATCCGCGATGACGCCGTCCTTGAGGGGGCGGATCGCGACAATATTGCCCGGCGTCCGGCCAAGCATGCGTTTTGCATCGTCTCCGACGGCCAGAACCTCGTTGGTTCCGGCTTTGACCGCAACCACGGACGGCTCGCGCAGGACGATGCCGTGGTCTTTGACGTTGATGAGCGTGTTCGCGGTGCCTAGATCGATGCCGATATCATTGGAAAACAGGTTTCCGAAAAGCTTTTTGAACATTTTGAAAATGAAAGAGTAACGTGGAAAGGGTCAGGGATTTCCCGGTCGCCGTGGGTCGCGTGGATTCGGCTGGCAAGCGTGCGAATACAAAACGAAGACAATGCGCCTACGGGACTGGGACCAGAAAGTCCTCATTCGCCGCCCGCAGGTCAAGCGGGAACTCCTGTTCCACGCGGACAATCGGGCGTTCCACGGGTTGAGACTCAAGGAGCAAGGGTGGGACAAAGCCATGGGCGTGGTTTCCGTTCAATCCGGCAGCCTGGAGCTCAGGAACCGGCTGCGGATCAGGTTAACGACGTTGTAAACCAGGACGATCGGCGTGATAAAGAAGGAGAGGAAGCCCCACCACCCCAAGAAAAAGGTCACCGGGGTATAGACCTTGAAAAGGTCCCAACTGCAATCCCGACGGAACCAGCCGTTGGTGTTCTTGCGAAACATCAGGACCACGGCCCCGATGTGCCGGTTGAAGCCCAGTTTCTTGACCGGCACCCGCTCGCGGCAGATGTCACAGCGGTCCGGATTGGCCGGCGCCGGAGGGCCGGTGTAATAAGGCGAGGCCTCGTAGGGCACCGAGAGGAACTTTTGTGGCGGCAGCGGTGGCGGAGTGGCCATGGAAGGCGACGGAGTAAGGAATCGGGTTGAACCTGCGGCTGATTCTGCTTCACGGAGGAGCGCGCGGAGGTTACCTTGATTTCAGGAAAATTGAAACATCAAGGTTTCAAAAATATGAATCTCGCCGCCGCTCTCCTGATGGGGAGTTTCGCCGTCCTTTCCTTGGCCGGTTGCGACAAGGTGCGCGGGATCTCGGGCAAGCTGAAAGACGTGAAGGAAGCGAAGACCCGGTCCGGGGTGGTTCCGGCGGCACCGCTGGAGGGAGCGGTGGTTAGGGAACTGGGGGAGGGGGACTATGAAAAGTTCATCGCCACGCCGGGCAGGCTTTCGGTGGTGGTCTTCCATGCGGACTGGTGCGGGCCGTGCAAACAGCTGGCACCGGTGGTGGACAAGGTGGCGCAGGAATTTTCAGGGGTTGCCCAGGTCGGGCGCTTCGATGTGGACAAATGTCCGAAGCTGGCCGCGAAGATGGGCGTGCGGAGCATTCCGGACGTGCGCTTTTTCCTGAACGGGGAGCAGGCGGACGACTTCATTGGCGGGGCACCGGAGTTGCTGGTCAGGGAGAAGTTCAGCCAACATGTGGCCGGCTTGGTTCCCGCGGCGGCGGTGGCACCCGCACCGGCGGCCCCGGGCTCCGATGAGATACCGGGTGGGAAGGATTGGATGCCTCCCGGCATGAAACGCGCGGGTTCGGAAAACAAGGTCCAGCGGCCCGGTGGAACTAACAGCAAGCCCGCGAAAGGCAACGACCGGCCTCCCGGCTAGACCGGAACGGTTTTCTAACGATCCTCCTCCGCTTTCTCTTTCGCCCGCGCGTTGGCCGATTGCCAGTCGCCTTTGCCCGGAGGGCCGGGACTGGAGGGAATGTCACTGCAACCGGCGAGGAGGACGGGAATGACGACGACAGGAATGAGCCTAACAAGGGTTTTCATGGCAATCCCAAAGGTAGCCCGCTTTTTCCCCGCGCAAAGGGATTTCTCCCCCGGCTTCCATCACTTCGCCGCCAGCAGCGGGCCGATGCGGGCGTGACGGGTGAGAAACTCGTCGGCGAGGGCACCATAGGCCTGGGCGCCGAT
>CAXTTX010000558.1:0-2101 GCA_964247045.1 uncultured Verrucomicrobiales bacterium
TTTCCTGGGGGTTTCGAATGAAGCGGGTTTGCTTGCTTCGGACGATCCGGCGACGGCGGACGAGGTGCTGATCTATACGGGCGCGGCGGCGATCTCCTATTTTTACTACACCGGGGATGAGGATTTCCCGGAGGGGTGGTATGATTCGGAGTTCAACTCCGCGCCGGGCGAGGCGGCGGATGTGGTGATCGCGCCGGGGCAGGGAGTGGTGGTGAAGCGCAAGGGCGCGAGCGAGGTGTCGTTTGTCACGAGCGGCTCGGCGAAGGTGCGGGACACGCTGCTGCCGGTGGTGCCGGGGATCAATGTGGTGGGGACGGTTTCGGCCGCACCGCTGACGCTTGGCAAGAGCGGGCTATATACGGGGAACCCCGCGACGGGCATCGGTGCGTCGGATGATCCGGCGACGGCGGATGAGGTGACGTTGTACACGCCGTCGGGGCAGTTGAGTTACTTCTACTACAGCGGCGATCCGGATTATCCGGCGGGATGGTATGACTCCGGATTCACGCTGGCACCCGGTGAGGCGGAGAACGCGGCGATCCCGTTGGGGAGCGCGTTTGTGATCCATCGGAAAAGTGGAGCGGCGTTCCAGTGGTCGCAGCCGGCGCCCGAGGCATTCTGAGTGTGTATGGCACGCCCGAGGGGGTGTGTTTCAGGAGAAGCTCCGTCCGTGGGATTTCCCGCGGGCGGAGTTTTTTGTGGGGTGGTGGGGATCGCCCGCCATTCGCTTGCGCCCGGGGGGTGGTGAAATTGCTTGATCGCGGCGGGGATGAGGGAGTGAGCTTGTGGAGCCCGAAAGACCGGGCAACCCGACAACGAACACACATGGATTCTCCTAAACCGACGCAGGCGGCAGCGCTGAGGATTCTGGTGCTGGGGCCGCCGGCTTCGGGGAAGGGGACGCACGGGCGGCTGCTGGCGGAGGCGCTGGGGCTGGCGTATTTGAGCACGGGGGCGGTGCTGCGGGAGAATGTGGAGAACGGGACGGAACTGGGGCTGAAGGCGAAGCCGATCCTGGACCGGGGCGGGTATTTGCCGGATGGGCTGATGTGCCCGATTTTGGGGGATTGGCTGGCGGGGCGGAACGGGGGATGGGTGTTGGATGGTTTTCCGCGGAGTTTGCCGCAGGCGGTGTTTCTGGATGAGGCGCTGGGGAAGGCCGGGGTGAGGGTCGACCGGGCGATCTCGCTGGAGGTGCCTTTCGATGATTTGTTAGAACGGATCCGGGACCGGGTGGAGTGTCCGGATTGCCGGTGGACGGGGCCACGAAAGCAGTTGGCGGCCGGAGGGGAGTGCCCGGCGTGCGGAGGGCCGGCGGCGGCGAGGCCGGATGACGATGAGGCGAATTTCCGGAGCCGGCATGCGGAGTTCGAGCGGCTGACGCTGCCGGTGATCGCACATTACCGGGCGGCGGGGCTGCTTTCTGCTTGCGATGCGACGCCGCCGCGGGCTGAAGTGGCCGCCCGCCTGCTGGGGTTCATCCAGGGCCTGCCGGTGGTGTCCGCTTGAAAAGTTCGTTTTTCCATCTTTGTTACAAGCTCGTGTCCCGGAAGCCCCGTATCCCCATCAAGTCGCCGCGTGAGATTGAATTCATGCGCAAGGCGGGTGAAATCGCCTCGACGATCCTGCAGGCGCTGGCAAAGGAAGTGACGCCGGGGAAGACGACGGGTGAGATCGACGCGATGGCGGCGGAGATGATGCGCGAGCATGATTGCAAGAGCGCGTTTTTGGGTTACCGGGGGTTTTCGCGCTACACGTGCATTTCGGTGAACGAGGAGGTGGTACACGGGATGGGCGGACCGCGGAAGATCATGCCGGGCGACATCGTGAGCATCGACGTGGGAATTTTGAAAAGCGGTTTCATCGGCGACAACGCGACGACGGTGGCGGCGGGTGACATTCCGGAGGAAACGAAGCGCTTGCTGGCGGTGACGGAGCAGTCGCTTTTCGAAGCGATCGACCACGCGCGTGCCGGGAGGCGGTTGGCGGATTTGTGTGGATCGGTGGAGGAGTTCGTGAAGCCGCGCGGGTTCAGCGTGGTGCGGGAGTTCGTGGGGCACGGCGTGGGCCGGAGGTTGCACGAGGAGCCGCAGGTGCCGAA
>CAXTTX010000558.1:2111-3352 GCA_964247045.1 uncultured Verrucomicrobiales bacterium
ATCGAGCCGATGGTGAACGCGGGGGTGCCGACGGTCCGGATTCTGGATGATGGCTGGACGGTGATCACCGATGACCGGAAGCCATCGGCGCATTTCGAGCATACGGTGCTGGTGACGGCGGGAGAGCCGGAGATTTTGACGTGGCGGCCGCGGGAGGCGCTGCCGGAGATGTTGGGGCTGCCGGCGTGGTGAGGGGGGAAGAGTGCCGAGTGATCGGTGATCAGTGAGCAGAGAAGAGTTTACCGCGAAGGCGCAATCCTACTTCGCCTGAGGCTACGAAGGACTAAAGGGCGCGAAGGGGCGCGAAGGGAGAAGGGGTGGGATGAAACCGGGCCGTTTCTTGTTAGCCGGCGCTGACCTAACCGGTCCGTAAGGAGCCCCCCGTGGGATCGGAGCAAAATCGGTTCCTGCCTTTTTATTGATCCCTGGAAAATCCGAGTGTTGTCTGAGGGGGAAAAGCGGGGACGGCGGTCAGGCCCGCCATGACCGCTCTCATTGCCCTCCCAAGGCTTCCTTTTCAAGACCGAGCATTGCCAGAGGGGGACAGGAGTGTTTGCGGGCAGATTGGAAAGCAGTCAGGCCCGCCATGTCCGCTCCGCTCCCATTCCCCTCCGTCAGGGCACCAAGCTCCGGATGAGCTGCGACTTCGCAAATCGGCACTCTGTTATACGAGTATCGATAAGAGAAGGCGTGTTAGAGCCGGATGGGTTGGAGGCGGTCGATGACGGGGCGACGGGTCTTTTTGACGCGGGTTGCGAGCCAAGCGGTGGCGAAGGTGAGGCGACGGCGGCGGTTGCCGGTTCCGGGTTGGGATGAGCCGAGGCCGAGTGCCTGCCTGCGGATGGCGGTGGCGGGAACGCGTGTGGAGGCCGGCTGGGCGGAGGTCTTGCGGAGGGTGGATTGACGGGGCAGGGGGCCGCCGGCGGCTTTTGGTTTGGCCTTTGCCGAGGGTTTGGCCGCGATGGGGAGGGAAGCGGGTGGGGCGGCCGGTTGTTTGATTTTGCCGGCTTTGCGCCGGGCGCGGCATTCGACGGCGCCCTTGAGTTCCTCGATGAGGAGCCAGCCGCAGGCGGCGGCGACGCTGAAGACGGCTCCGGCGATGATCCATCCGGCGGAGACGCCGGCTCCGAAGAGGAAACGGAACGAGAGAGCCAGACCCAGGATCCAGAGGAGGAGGGTGGTGGAAAGGGTGACGAGTGACGATGTGCGCCGGGGAGGGTTTGCGATCACGGGATCATTTC
>CAXTTX010000559.1:0-3345 GCA_964247045.1 uncultured Verrucomicrobiales bacterium
GGAGCGGATAGCGGTGATCGCCGGGGACCGGTCGCTGTCCTACGAGGCCTTGGAAACCATTTCCTCCAGGCTGGCGATCGCCCTCGCCGCCGGCGGCGTCAAACCCGGCGACCGCGTGGGCGTGATGCTGAACCGCGATCTGGATCTTCCCGTTGCCTTGCTGGCGATCTGGAAAACCGGTGCCGCCTACGTCCCGCTGGATGCGGCCAACCCGACCGAACGCCTGAAGCTCATCCTGGAAGATCAAAACGGCATCCCGGTGCTGGCATCCCCGGGTCTAACGGAACGACTCCCGCAAGGAACCCGGACCATCCTGATGGAGCCGGCCTTGTTGGAAAACACCTCCGGCATCCCCTCCCCCTCGCCCTCGCCACAGGATACCGCCTACATCATCTACACCTCGGGATCCACGGGGAAACCGAAAGGAGTGGAAGTCTCTCACGGTGCGCTCGCGAATTTCCTCCTCTCCATGGCGGAAAGCCCCGGCTTCACCGAGGCCGACCGGCTGCTCGCGGTCACCACCATTTCCTTTGACATCTCCGGTTTGGAAATCTTCCTGCCACTGGTCATCGGCGGTACCGTTGACATCGTTTCCAGTGCCACGGCGCGCGATGGCGAGGCCTTGCTGGAACGCCTGCGGACCTCCAAGGCAACCGTGATGCAGGCGACTCCCGCCACCTGGCGCATGCTGCTCGATGCAGGTTGGAAGGGTTCCCCCGATCTGAAAATCCTCTGCGGCGGCGAAGCGCTGGACCTCCCGTTGGCCAGACAACTTGCCGGAAAGGGCTGCCAGTTTTGGAATCTCTACGGCCCCACCGAGACAACGATCTGGTCAACACTCTGGCGCGTCCCCTCCCATCCGGAGACGATCCGCATCGGCGCACCCATCGCCAACACCGGCATCCACATTCTTGCACCCGATGGCTCCCCCCTCCCGCCCGGAGTTCCCGGAGAACTCTGGATCTCTGGCGATGGCCTCGCGGAGGGCTACTGGAACCGCCCCGACCTAACAGACAGGAGCTTCGTCACTCCGGAACACGGACCACGCTGCTACCATACCGGAGACATCGCCCGCTGGCACGCGGACGGCAGCCTCGAATGCCTCGGCCGCTCGGACGGCCAGGTGAAGATCCGCGGGTTTCGGGTGGAGCTTGGCGAAATCGAATCGGTCATCGCCACGCACCCCGCGGTCGCCCAGGTGAAGGTCGCCCTGCGGGGAAACGAAGCCAGCCGCCACCTCGTGGCCTGGATCATTCCCTTCGGGGATCCCTCCACGGCCGATCCGCAGGGCGTCCGCGACCATCTCGCTACTCGCCTGCCCCCCCACATGATTCCCGCCGACATCGGTTTCGTCGGTGCGTTTCCTCTCGGCCCCAGCGGCAAGGTGGACGTCACGAAACTGGAAAATCCCGAACCCGTCGCCCGGGCCGCCGGTCCCCTGAGCCCAACCGAGGAAAAACTCGCCCGCGTCTGGAGTTCCCTGTTGGAACGGCCGGTGCTGGGCCGCGACCTCGACTGGTTCCAAATCGGCGGCCATTCCTTGCTCGCCCTACGGTTGTTCTCGCGCATCCGCGAGGAATTCCTTACCACTCTCCCGCTCTCCGCCGTGCTGGATCATCCGACCTTGGGCGCGCTCGCGTCCATGATCGACCAAAGCTTGGCCGGCGAGAAGAAATTATGAAGCCCGGCACCGCCACTATCCGCTTCATTATCCCGGGGGAAATCAATCCCCGCGTGGCCCTCGCGACCCTCTCCAACGAGGAAAAGCTGCGCGCCAGCCGTTTCCATTTTCCGAAGGACTCCATCCACTGGATGGCTTGCCGCGCCGAACTGAGGAAGATTCTGGGGGAAGTCCTCGGCCTGCCCCCCCTGGAGGTGCCCTTGGTCGTTTCTGAGAATGGCAAGCCCCTGCTCGCAACGCCCTTCCAACACCTGCACTTCAACCTTTCCCACTGCGATGACCTCGCCGTGGTCGCCTGGTCCGTCGATGGACCCGTGGGGGTGGACCTTGAACCTTTCCGGCGGGCAACGGAACTCCTCGAATGCGTCGCCACCTTTTGCCATCCCACGGAAATCTCCGTATTGCCGGTCAGTGGAGGAGCCCGTGCCGACCGTCTCTTGAAAATCTGGACCGCCAAGGAAGCGGTCCTGAAAGCGCTCGGGACCGGTCTCTTCACGGCACCGGAAACGCTCCGCATTGATTTCGAACGCCAACCAGCCACCGGAATTCCCGATGACCCGATAGAAGGGATTGCCGATCAACACATTCACGAAATCCAACACCCGTTGGGCTCTCATCAGGTGATGATCTCGGCACCTTCGACAGTCACGACGACCACGATCGAATTTTAAAAAAATCGAACAATTTGACCTCGGAGGTGGTCTTCTCTCAGTAACAGAGGGTAATTTTTATTCCTACTACCTCCCCCCATCCCCCTCTGACCATCAATCAGTTTCTGATTCATCCGATACAGATCTTCTGCAAGATATTTAGAGCAAACAGCTTGAATCGATCGCTTGAATCAATTGATTCATTTTTGAATTACCTTAAGGTGGTCATCGACTTGATTATTTTAAAGATTTGACAGTCTGGCACGTTTGATGTTTCATCGTGCTGTCCCCCAGTAAGTCCCCACTGTGAAACGCCGCGACGTAGAAATTATCCAGAGAGATGGCAGATTCATTGTGCTTCTTGCACGTGAGCCTCTTCCTCTTTCGTTGAGCCAGATCGCCCGTGAGGGCGAATACAAGATGGCCAGCTTGTGTGATCGCATCGGCGTGTCCGAGCGCCACCTGCGCCGCGTTTTCGAGGAAGGCATCGGCATTTCCCCGAAGGACTGGCTGCGCCAGGAGCGGATGGTCGCCGCGAGGGCACTCCTCCGTGAAGGCTCCCCAATCAAGGAAGTCGCCATCGATCTCGGCTTCACAACCTCCAAGATGTTTTCCCGCGACTTCCAGTTGTTCCACGGCGTCAAGCCGACTGACTTCCAGCGCAAGGAACACGCGCACTTCATCAACGCCGCGGGCTGATCCCGGGGCCTTGAGCCTCTTAGGGTTTCTGGAACACCCTGAGGAACCGCTTTTGAAAGGGAGCCGTCAGCGACGGAGTCCAACAGGCCATGGCCCACAAAAAGCGGGCGGAAAACGGGAATACGATCGTATCCTTGCGGGCGATGACCCCTTTGAGAAATCCGGCGGCGGCCTCGTCCGGCGTCATCATTTTCACCGGCAGATCGGCGACCATCGCGTCGACATCCGCTCCCACGATCCGGTCTTGGGTAAAGATCGCACTGCTCACATAGCCCGGGCACTCCGCCGAGACTTTCACGCCATAGCCCTTTGCCT
>CAXTTX010000560.1:0-3338 GCA_964247045.1 uncultured Verrucomicrobiales bacterium
CCTCGATGTCCGCCAGGCGCTCCTCCACCGTCGGCGTCGGGGCGGCTGCGGCAGGCGCGGCGGGTTCCTGGGCGTGGACATGCGAAGTCACTGACAGCGTGGCCAGCGAAAACGCGATGAGTGGCAAGATTCCTCGTGGAACGAGTCGTTTCAGATTCATGGCGGAGTGGTGTTGGTTTGTTAGGAAAGACAAGGCATCCCCCTGGATGGAACTCCCGGTCGCCTGCCAGCCTAGCAAGATGCGGGCCAACTTTTTCTCCGAATACTTAATAAGTCATTGATTATCAGGCGGATCAACTTTCCGCCCCGGAGAAACACGGCATCAAATAATGATATTCCGGTGATTTCAAGCAGATTCTGCCCCCCAAACTTTTTTCGAACACTTCCCAAGGCGGTGCGCGTGTTTTGTTCGTTAGAGAACCGGGGCCTCCAGCGCCTCGAAACCGCAGAATAATTTGGAACCTGCCGGAGGCTTGTTAGGCAGTGGATCGTCCCGATCCAGATGACGTCGGCAGATATCGTGGAAATCCCCCGGGGTCTTGGCCCGCCTCATTTCGTATTCGAATTCCCCCTCCAGACCGTGGGTGATGTAGGCCAGCGTCTTTTTCATCCGCTGGACGTGGGCCAGGGCATTGAACTTCGCCGTTTCCGCGGCGATCTCCGCATAAAGCTCCTGCACATACGCCCACAGGTCGCGGTAGCCCGGAGCCGCAGGCGTTTCCCCGGCAAACGCGGTCTTGAGCTGCGAGAAAATCCACGGATTGCGGATGGCTCCCCGGCCCGCCATCAGGCCCGCCGCACCGGTCTTTTCCAGATAGGCCAGCCCTGTCTCGACATCCACCACGTTGCCATTGGCGATCACCGGGCAAGGCATCGCCGCCACCGCCGCGCGCACGCACTCCGGATGAACCGGCGTCTGATAGCGCTCTTCCACCGTGCGGCCGTGGATCGTCAGGCCGTCGATGGCATGGCTTTTGAAGATCTCAAGCAGCCGTGGGAACTCCTCAGCGCTCGTGTAACCGACGCGGGTTTTCACCGTGAATTTACCGGGAATCGCCTCGCGCAGCGCCCCGATCAGCCGGTCCACGTTCTCTGGCCCGCGCAGCAGGCCGCCACCGGCGTCCTTCCGGCACACGATCGGCGCCGGACAACCGAGGTTCAAATCGATTCCCGCGATCGGATATCGGGCCAGTTCCTTCGTCGTCCGGACCAATGCCGGCAAATCCCGACCAATCATCTGCGCGAAGACCGGCCTGCCGGTTTGGTTCTCCACGATCGACCGCAGGATGTAACGGTTCAGGCGCGAGTCGGAATGCACCCGGAAATACTCTGTCACGAACCAGTCCGGCGCGCCCCGCTTCGCGATGACCCGCATGAAGGGCAGGTCGGTCACGTCCTGCATGGGTGCCAGCACCAGGGCCGGCCGCCCTTCCGGAAGGAGATCTCGCATGAAACTGGGTGGTGGGTGGGAATCCTCTCTGGTGGGTGGAAATCCGCGGCGATGCCATAACGGCCTGATAGCCCGGTCAAGGAATTCCATTGACATATATAAGCCAATTCACGATCCTTTGGTTTAGTTAAGTAAATTATCAAAGGAGGCCGACGTGGATAGCGACTTGCTGCATACCGAAAAGATTCTCGCGGATCGCAAAACATTCTATCTCGACCTCAAGCAGAACGCGCGGGGTATGGTGGTCAAGATCACCGAGGACGTTGGTGGCAACCGGGATACCATCATGGTGCCGGCGGAAATTCTGGGGGATTTCATCGCCGCCCTCACCGATATCAAGGCCACTGCGGACGAGCATAGCTGACGCGCTGCCGGATTCGCCTTGATGAAAGGGGGCGGACGGCGGAAGGTGTGGCAACGGTTTCCCATGGCTCCGCAACCCTCCGTCAACGTCGCCCGCCTGGTCTATCTGCTGGTTTGCGAGGCGGCCGGAGTGGCCATTGCCCTCAGCACGAAGGGCCTCCTGGATATTTCCATCGGGATGGGACTTTTGGTCGGGCTGGGGGTCGCCTGTATCATCATCTGGCTGGAAACCCTGATGAAAGGGTTCACGCTTCGGGGATTTTCCACCGCGAGTTTCGGATTGGCCGTGGGCCTGTTCTGCGCGTGGTTGCTTACCCGGGTGGAAATCGCCAATTTGCTGGAACTGGTCTTCCGCGACCGGCTTCAGATCAACGAGGCCACCGGGGTGGAACTGGACGTGTTGCGGACTTCCGTCAATGTGGCTTTGTTCGCGAGTCTCGGGTTCCTGGGGGCCGTTCTGGCCTTGCGGAGCGCGTCGGACGACTTTGCCTTCCTGATTCCCTACGTACGATTCCGCCAGGA
Organism: uncultured Verrucomicrobiales bacterium; assembly: GCA_964247045.1. Taxonomy (GTDB): domain Bacteria; phylum Verrucomicrobiota; class Verrucomicrobiia; order Verrucomicrobiales; family Akkermansiaceae; genus Luteolibacter. Next base: position 2,336 of record CAXTTX010000560.1, read on the forward strand.
CTCCTCAACGGGCCAGCCCGTGGTTCTGGACGGCGAGTCCGTCATGGACGGGCGCGTGCTGGGAATTTTTCGTTCCGGCTTTCTCCATGGCCGCCTGATTGTGCCCCGCTTCGTGCTGGATGATCTCCAGGCCAAGGTGGATTCCAGCGTCAACGGGGACAAACACCGTGCCCAGCGCGGTCTGGACAGCTTGGAGCAGATGCAAAAGGCCCCGGACATCCAGATCTCCATCCACGATTCCCAGATCGCGGCCGAGGGGGACAACATGAATTCCCGCCTCATCGAAACCACCCGCCTCTTTGGCGCGCGCCTGATGACTGTCGATGAAAACCTCGCCAAGGTCGCGAGGATTCAAGGCGTGGACGTTCTCAATCTCCATGAACTGGACGATGCCCTGAAGCCGACCATCGCCGTCGGTGAACGCATCCGCATCGCGCTGGTCCGTCCCGGCAAGGAGGATCACCAGGCGGTGGGCTATCTGCCCGACGGAACCATGATCGTCGCCAACCACGCGATTTCCAAGATCGGCGTCACGGCGGATGTCATCGTCATCAGCACGCTGCACACCGCGAGCGGCCTGATGGTCTTCAGTGAGCTTTACAAAACGACCGGCTCGGGGGCTTCGTAGAAAAACACCTCTGCGGCGGGATCCCTCAGCGAGTCCACGAAGCGTGCCCACTCGCGCGACTCCTCGGCGGAAGGCGGGGCGGGCTCACGCGCGGGTCCGGCATTCGCGACAAGAAACTTCACCGGCACGTCCTTTCCCGCGCTGGCTCGCACCTTGGCGTGCAAGGAAATCATGCGGGCAGGGGAGAGCGACCATCCTTCCGCCAGCAGCACCACTCCCGCCGGGGCCTTGGCCAAGGCCGCCGCCGCTTCCTCGCCAGCACCCGCGTCCAGCACAGCCACTGGCAACCACGCCGCCGGATGCACCCGCAGCCGTCTCAGCAAAAAGGGGCGCAAGGAGGATTCGCTCAAGCCGCTGCCACCCACATCCAGCACC
>CAXTTX010000561.1:0-1684 GCA_964247045.1 uncultured Verrucomicrobiales bacterium
GGGGGCCGGACAAAGGGCGGGGATCAAGGTGGTGGCGGATGGCGAGCTTTCGCGGGTGCCGGATTTCATCGCCGGGAACCTCCTGCTGTTCGTTCAGGAAGCGCTTCACAACGCATTGAAACACGGCGGGCCAGATTCCGTTAGAATCGAGATCCGGATGCTGGATGACAACGAGCGGGTTTCGCTGACGGTAACGGATGACGGCTCCGGATTCACCGCCGGGGCGCAGGCAGGGGTGGCACAGGGTCATTTCGGCTTGCAGGGAATGCGGGAGCGCATCGAACGTCTCGACGGGACGCTGCGGATCCGCACCGCCCCGGGCCAGGGAACCACCGTCCACGCCGAGGTACCGCTGCGATACTACGACGAGGAAATGGCTGAAAGGCCAATGGACAGCCCGCACGATCCCAGCCAAGTTTGACAATTCACGTCATGTCCGATTCACCGCCCATCCGCCTCATGCTTGTTGATGACCACGCGATCCTCCGCGCGGGGCTGGCCAACCTGTTGAATGGCGAGCCGGGTTTGGAAGTTGTCGCTGTTTCGGATGACGGCGAATCGGCAGTGGCCCTGTGGCGGGAAAGCCGGCCGGACGTGATGCTGCTCGACATCAATCTCGGCGGAATGGACGGCATTGAAACGCTCCGGAAGCTACGCACGGAGTTCCCGCAGGCACGCGTGCTGATGCTCACTTCCTCGGAGGTGGAGGAAGATATCCGCCACGCCTTGGAAGCCGGGGCCGCAGGTTACGTGACGAAAAACCTGCGGCGCGCGGAGTTGATCAAAGCGATCCGCGATGTCCATGCGGGGCAGCGGGCGATCAGCGAGCATGTCGAGCGCCTGCTGGCAGCGAGCAGCGAACAAGGGATTCTCTCCCGTCGGGAAATGGAAGTTCTCGGCCTGGTGCGGCAGGGATTCACCAATGCGGAGATCGGCCGGTTGTTGGGAATTTCCGAGCGGACGGCGAAGGCACATGTCGCGGCCTTGTTGTCGAAGTTGCACGCGTCAGATCGGGCGGAGGCTGTGGCGAGGGGGTTTGAGCGGGGGTTGTTGAGGCCTTGAATCCGAGCTTGGCCGATCGGCCAATAGACCACCGGGTGGAACCCGGGCATGGTGCGGGCTTCACTCGAAAACCCACCGGTGAAATCCGCGCATTTCGCGGGATCACGCCAATTTTCCTCTCCCATGCCAGCGTTCTCCTTGGCCGATCTTTGCCTTTCCAAAATCCGTTCCACCACCGCCCTTGCCGTGATGGCAGCTTTCGCCTGGTCGGCGACAGGCGAAACGGCAGCGCAGGAATCGTGCTATAGCGGGGCTTTCGGAGGCGGCACCGGTTCCTTGAGCAACGCGATCACCTTTGAGACGAACTCGGGAAAAGGACTCTCGATCGTCAATTTTTTCAAGAACTGGGACGACAACACGGGGACGCTGGATTTTCCGACGTCCACGATGAACGGCATCCGCAACCACGGCTCGATCCCGCTGCTCTCCTGGCAGCCGTCCGGGGCCGGGCCCGACTCCGACTACAAGCTGAGCAAGATCATCAACGGGGATTTCGATGCCTTCATCAACGAATGGGCCAAGGACGCGAAAGCCTGGGGACAGCCCTTTTTCCTGCGTTTCGCCCACGAGATGAACGGAAGCTGGTATCCCTGGAGCGAGGGCGTGAACGGCAACACCACCG
>CAXTTX010000561.1:1694-3335 GCA_964247045.1 uncultured Verrucomicrobiales bacterium
CATGTGGCGCCATGTGCGCGACATCTTCACGAAGAACGGCGTCACCAACGTCACTTGGGTCTGGTGCGTGAACACGAACTACTCCGGATCCCGTCCGCTTCCCGGACTGTATCCGGGTGACAACTACGTGGATTGGGCCTCGCTCGACACCTACAACCGCATCAGCAACAACTGGGGCAGCATCAGCGCGCGCTCCAACGACACGTTCGAGGACCTGCTCGCGATCGCGCCGGGCAAGCCGATCATGATCGCGGAGGTCGGCTGCCACGAGGCGCGGCCGGACGAGGCGGCGCAAGGCTATTCCAAGGGCGGCTGGTACAAGGACGCGATGAAGAACTACATCAAATATAACATGCCGCGCATGAAGGCATGGGTGTATTTCAATGGCAACAATCCGGACGGAAACGACTGGCGGATCACCACCTCCACCGAATCGCTGGATGCCTACAAGGACAGCATCGGCCTGTCCTATTTCAGCTCGAACGTCTATGGAGGCCTCACGGAAAGCCCGATCCGCCCGCTGCTCAACGACGCGAAGACGACGGACACGATGGGTCCTTTCGTTTCAATCGACAAACCGGCGGTGAACAGGGTGCAGGCCGGGGCGTTGACGGAGATTCTCACTTCCGCTTCGGACAAGTCGGGCATAAACAAGGTGGAATACCGCATCAACGGCAGCCTGGTCCACACCGAGAACATCGCACCCTACCAATATTTCTGGCCGGTGCCCGCCGCGATGGGCGCGACCTACACGATCCAATGCAAAGCCTTTGATACGGCAGGCCAGACGACACTGAGCACGATCCAGGTGATTTCCCAAGGTCCTCCCACAGCTCCGACGGGAGTGGTCGCCACGGATGGCGCGTTCACCGACAAGGTGCACGTCACGTGGACGGCGGCGGGCGGAGCCAACGGCTACGAGGTCTGGAGGAATACAATCAACAACAGCGCCACGGCGACGAAGATCAACACGGACATGGTGGCCACGACCACCTACGACGACACCACGGCTGATTACACCACGCCGTATTTTTACTGGGTGAAGACCGTGGACTTCGCGGGAGCCAGCACGTTCAGCGGTAGCGACAGCGGGTTCCGTGTCTTTCCCGCGCCGCCGGGAGCCCCCTCCGGCCTCTATGCGACAGACGGGGTTTACAACGACCGCGTGCTTCTGGGATGGAACGCTGTCGGCAGCGCGACGGGCTACGAGGTCTGGAGGAATACAATCAACAACAGCGCCACGGCGACGAAGATCAACACGACCTTGGTGACCGGAACGACCTACGATGACAGCACCGTTCCCTACGCCATGAACCACTACTACTGGGTGAAGGCCTCGAACGATGCGGGCACCAGTGGCTTCAGCGGGGTGGCCGCCGGCTATCGCGGGAATCTTCCGACCATCGGTGATATCACCAACCGCACCATCAACCAGAAGTCGGATACGGGCGCGATCGCCTTCACCGTGGGTGACACGGAAACCTCAGCCGCAAGCCTGACCCTGACCGGCACCTCGTCCAACACGGCCCTGGTGCCGGAAGCCAATATTGTCTTCGGCGGAACCGGCGCCAACCGCACGGTCACGGTCACACCCGCCGCGGACCAGTGGGGCAGCACAACCATCACCATCACCGTCACGGA
>CAXTTX010000562.1:0-3323 GCA_964247045.1 uncultured Verrucomicrobiales bacterium
GCGGTGTTGTCGAAGGTCTGGAAGGGCGAGGTGCCGTCAGCCGCACCGAAGGTGACGTTGGCTTGCAGGACGCCGCTCGCGTTGAAGAGGTTCACCGCATCGCCACCGGATCCAAGGCCAAGACCGCTGCCACCGGCGTAGCCGATCTTGAAGCCGGAAGGGGCAGTGCCGTTGAACCAGGTTTGGATGAATGCGTCCGCTTTCGCGGGGAACTCGCCTTCCGTCACTTCCAGCAGGAAGATGACCGACTCACCGGGAGCAATGCTGGACACTCCGCCCAGGACCGCGCCGGAGGAGGCGGAGTTCGAGTTGTCGTCAACCTTCCAACCGGTAATATCGACGGAATTGGCACTGACATTGGTCACCTCGAACCAGTCCTTCGCAACCGGGCTGTTGCCGCTTGCCCATGGAGCGACTTCCGTGATGACGAGCGCTGCGGCAACCGGGGTCTCCGGCGCCTGATCGGTGACGGCCAAGGTGAAGTCCACCGTGGCGTCAGGGGTAGCGCCCACGGTGGTGTCATCCACGCGGATGGTGACAGAATAACCGGTCTTGGTTTCGAAATCGAGCGTGACGCCCGCCTTGAGATACAAGGCGCCGCCGGTGATCTCGAATGAAGCCGCGTCGGCTCCGGCCAGGCTCAGCCCATTGGTGCCGAGGCCATCGTCGGAAACCACGATGTCAGCCACCTTCACGGGTGAGGCGGTGCTGGAGTTCTCCTGAATGGAGCTCACCGCGTTGTTAAGCGCCACGGCTGTCGGGGCGGCGTTCTCCGCGACGGATGGCGCATAGACCCAGAGCTGGGGGTAGTTGATATCACCGCCGCCGTTTTCGTTGACGATGTAGATATTACCCGCGCGGTCCATCGTGATGCCCTCATGCTGCATGTTGGGTGAGCCGATGGTGTCGCCCGGATCCGCATTGATGTTCAGCATGCTGCTGATGACGCCGTTGCGGTTGATGTTCAGAACGCGGGCGTTCTCCTGGCCGAGCAAAAGCATGTTACCCTCCTGCGGCTGGCCACTCATGGCAGGCAGGTTGGAGAAGGCGAAAACATCAGCCACGTCGGTCAGGCCGAGCAGTGTGGTATCGAAAAGGTTGGTCGAGTTCTCCGTGGTGGCGGAACCATTGGAGGCAGTTCCCGCTTCGAAATCGACGGTCGTCTGGAAAACTCCGATCGGTGTCTTTTCCTTGAGGACGATGAAGCCGTTGGTCAGTGGATCCCAGGAGAGGCCTTCGGTCCCGGTGTTGTCATCGAAGGTGCCGAGGTCCACGGTCTGCGCGTTCGCGCGGGTGAGCGTGGTCCCCGCCGCGTAAGTGAACTTCACAAGCTGGCGGTCCCGTTCCTCGGCGAAAACGAACTGGTTGTTCCCGACGTAGGTGATGCCTTCCGGGTCATAAAACGCGGTGCCTTGTGGCGCTCCGGATTGCAGGTCGAGCGACATGGTGTCGATCAGCGCGCCGGTCTTGGAAACCTGGGTGATGGAGCGGCCTCCATCGCAGGTGATGAAGAGCGAATCGGTGTCCCAGTTGTAGGTGACGCCGGAGGCTTCCTGGCAAAGCAGGTTGTGGGCCGCGGTGCCGGGTGGCAGCACGGTGCGGGTAGGCTCGGGAAGATTGTAACGGCCGACGCGGACGTAGCTTCCGAGATTCAAGGTGCCCGGGGCGGTTTCATCATTCACAATCGTGCCGATGCCCTCGGCAGCCCCGATCACGGTGGCTCCCGTGGAGTTAACGACTCCCGAGAGGGTGACGATGACGGTCTCATTCCCTTCCACCGCGGTATCGCCGTGGACGGAGATGTTGACAGGCAACGTGGCGGGACCATTGGCAGTGAAGTTCAAGGTTCCGGAAACGAGAGTATAGTCGGTGCCCGACTCCGCGGTGCCGCCGGTGACGGCATAGTTGACAGTGAAGTCGGTGGCGACGTCGGTGCGCGTGACGTTGAGAACCAGGTTGGAATCGCCGCTGTTTCCTTCCGGCGCGGAGGCGCTGGCGATACTCACGGTGGGAGCGCCGGGAGCGGTGCCTCCGGGCGAACCGAAGTCGGTGCCGACGGCTGCCTGGTAAGTGCCATGGTTGCTGCCATTGGCAGCGGCATAGCGCGGGGCGGAAGTGCCGGTACCCGGGACCCAGACGATTGCCTGGCTGGCATCGGTCCCCCCAGCTGCGATGCCGGCATGCCCGGGGTCTAACACATCATTCGGGTTTGAAGGATTCTCACCGATCGCCGGACTGCCGTCCTCACGGGTGAAACCGGCAACCGCGTAGCTGAAAAAGAACAGTTCGTTCTGTTGGGGATCGAAGAATGAAATCCCGTCTCCCTTGCCGAGGCCGGGAGCACCGGGGGTCTGGAACACCTGCACGGTGTTCGGGATGTTCCACCAGGTGCGGAAATCCGCAGCGGGCATGACGGTGAAGATGACCGACTCCCCCGGCGCAACCATCGTGCCGGAAGGAAGCTTGTAAGCCGCGGCTGCCTCGCCCGAACGTCCGCTGTCGTGCCAACTGTAGCCGCTGATGTCGCGGGTCGTCGCGCCGGTGTTCGTCAGTTCCCAGTAATCTTCCGAAGTTGCCGGGCTTCCCGCCGATTGGTCCGACTGCAGCTCGGTGAGCATGAAATCGGTGTCCGGTGTATCGCCGTCATCCGTCACCGTGAGGGCGACATTGCCGGAAGTCGCGCTCACCGCGGTGGCGGTGATCGTCGCTGTTTTCGGACCATCCGGGAACATGTCGTTCACCGCGGTGATGTCGAAGTTCGCAGAGGACGAACCAATCGGAATGGTGAGCGATGCAGGCACCGTGGCCTCGGTGGTGTCGCTGCTGGAAAGGTTGACCACCAAGGCGTTGGTGGTGGCACCGGTCCGGGTCACCGTGCCGACGGACGCCGGGTTGGCGGCGGCTTCGGAGAAGGTGGAAAGCGTGGCGTTCAGGGAGAGCGTGACAGCGGGAGGCGGGCTGCCGAAGCCGCTATAGCCCGGGGATCCCTTGTTGGTGGAACCGCCCGGGGCGCTGAAGGTGCCCAGGTTGCTGCCGGTGGCATTTGTGTAGCGCGGGGAAGAATTGCCGGAGGCAGGGTCCCACACGGCGGCTTGGGCGGTCGCGCCACCCGCGGAAATGCCCGCGTGGCCGCCCGCTGAACCGGCACCGTTCGTCTTCGTGAAGCCGTTTGCCGCGTAAGAGAAAAAGAAAAGCTCGGTATTGGAAGCATCGAACAAGGCGACACCATCTCCACCGCCAAACCCCGGGCCACCGGTGATGACCTGCACCGTGGAAGGGATCCCCCACTGCGTGCGGAAAGTGCCCGCCGCCGTTGCCGTGAA
>CAXTTX010000563.1:0-3321 GCA_964247045.1 uncultured Verrucomicrobiales bacterium
GGAACCTTCCGCTGCACCGGCGTTCTCCGCCCCACCCACGCGGGACGCCAGCAACAAGAGGATGAATACGAATCGTCTCAAGGGTGGATGAGCTTGGACGGCCCGGGGAATTTTGGGAAACAGAAAACCTCCGTCTTGCCATCAGGATCCATGGCGCGTCGTCGCGCCTCCGCCCTCCCCGCGTTTTTCATGATGAACCGGTTCACAAACTTCAATTCCCCGCCGGCTTCAATTCGGACACGACCGGGCTCGCGGGCATTTCAAATTCCGATACGGGATCCGGCCTCGCGGGATCGAATTTCCCGAAATCCGGTGTGATCGCTCCTGCCAAGGGCAGCTTTGCCTGCTGGATGCCCAGCACCACGCACTTCGCCAGTTCATAGCTGCCATAGTTGTTGTGATGGGTCCCGTCCTGGAATGCCTTGTCCAGGTCAGGGCCGAGCGCCTGGTAGAAAACACGGCTCATGGCGTGCAGGTCGATCAACGCGCACTTCTCCTCAATCGCCACGGCCTTCACCGTATCCGGATAGGCTTCCAAGGTGTCCTTCTCCAGGCCGCCCTTCCGCTCCATCGAGGTGATGAGCACGGGCGTGGCGCCGAGGGAACGGGTTTTCCGCACCAGTTCCGTCAGATTCTTCCGGTAGTCATCAAGCGCGCCGGGACGCTTGTCCTTCTGGTCGTTGTGCCCGAACTGGATGAAAAGGTAATCCGCGCTTTTCATCTGGCTGAAAACCTTCTCAAAACGCCGTGCGGAGAGCGAGCTCTTGATCGACTCCCCGGACTGCGCGTGGTTCGCCACCGCCAGCACCGGCTTGAAAAACCGCGGCAGCATCTGCCCCCAACTGTTCCACGGCTCGGCCGCCTGGTCGCACACGGTCGAGTCACCGGTGATGAAAATTGTCGGCACGTTTGCAGGAGTGATCGTCAGGGACTTCACGACCGGTTTCGTGCCGTTGAATTCCAAGGTCAGCTTGTCATCCCAATTGATGGTTTCCTCGGCAATTTCCCTCGGTTTGAGGCCCACGCTGTTTCCCGAAGGCAGCCGCGAGGTCCGGGTGTTCACGATGAATTTCCGCTCCGAATCCGCGCCAACCACCCTTTCCAACATCAACCGCCGTTGCTCGGATTTCACGGTGGTGACGGAATCCCTGTCGTTCAGCACGACGGTCACGAGGTAGTTTCCCTCCGGCAGTTTCACCGAAAACAAGAAGGGCTTGCCCTCCACCGGCGCGGCTTCATACCCATGGCCCCTCTCCGGTGAATAGATGCTCTCCGCGGTCACTTGCCGCCATCCCGCCGCCGGTGCCTTCGCCAGCGCCTTTGCTCCAAATGAAAAGCGCATCCCCCCGGGTTGTGCTGCCGGAGCCGCTGCCCCCGTCCTACTTGTTAGATAGGCGCTCACCGGTTGCTCCGGCAGGCTCTCCAGTCCCTGCACCACCCGCGCGGCGTTGAAACGCGCCCCTTCGTCCGTGGTGTGCGTCCCCTTGTCCGCGAAAAACGATTCCACCTTCGCGGCGCCTTCGCTCTTGTAACCCTCCGTCACCAGCAGCGTGAGGTCGATGAATTGCGCGCCCCCTGCCTTCGCCACTTCCGCGTCCCATTTCGCGATGTCCACGAAGTCGCGGTCCTTCTCCCAGCGGTCCTTGTGGGGAATGGGTGACAGCACCACCACCGTGGCACCCTTGGCACGGGCGTCGTTCACATACCTGCCCATGTACCAGCCGAAGGTGTGCACCTGTTCCTTCGTCCCATCCGGCCTGGTGTCCTCCACGGTTTCATCCCCAGTACCCTTGCCACTCGCGCGCCCTTTGTTGGCGGGATCACCGATTCTCCCCTGGTCGTTGTGGCCAAACTGGATGAGCACGATGTCCCCGCGCTTCACCTTCTCCATCATCTGGTCCCAGCGCCCCTCGGTGAAAAAGGTGCGCGAACTCCTGCCGCCGATGGCATGATTCACGACATTGATCTTCTTCGCGTCGAAGAATGGCGCGATCCGCTCGCCCCAGCCCCACATGCCGTTCTTTCCCCCGCTCCGCACCGTGGAGTCGCCCACGATGTGCAGGGTCGGCAGGGCGGCATTCGCAACGGTTTCCACCGGCACCTTCGTGGCATCCTCGACCGGTCGCTCGTCTTCGGCGGACACGGCTGCCATTGCCAACAAGAGGCAGCACCCGGCGTGAAAGATGTATTTCAAAATCATGGGGAAAGCTGAATTCGATAAAACCTTTGCCCGCCATCGGGCGTGACCGGATGGCTTGTGCGTGTCGCCGGGGATACCGCACCGGCCAAGGAAACAAGGGCAACCCACTGCCCGTCCAGCGCACCGGCGGTCTGGATGAGATAGATCCGGCCGGGAACACTTGGCCAGCTCAGCGTGAACTGCGCCACGCCGGAAGCCACAACGTCCGCGGCGAAACGCGACGCGCCGTTGGCCGGATGGGTTCCCGCCAGATACTCCACCGCGTTCGACTGGCCATCACCGTCGCCATCATCCCCGGGTCCTTGGGACAGGTTTCCTAAAAAAGCCGCTTCCCACGAGTCCGGCAGCGCGTCCTCGTCCGAATCATCGACCACCAGATCCACGCGGCCGGCCACCGAGGTGGAGAGTTTCGCGGTTGTCCCCACGGGGATGCCGGTCAAGGCCATGGCCCCGCCAACTCCCCCGCCATAGGTGAACAAGGGATAACGTCCGAACACCGTTCCGGATGTTAGATTCACCTGCAAGGTGCCACCCAGGGACAAGTCGCCCCCCACGGCAACGAGGTCGCTGGCCACACCGCCCCGCATCCGCGTGACGGAGGCAGACCCCAGGAACGCGCTGCCGGTCACCGCCAGTGATCCGGTCGTCCCGCTGGCGAAGCCTCGGGTCTCCAACGCGCCGCCCGAATTCAGGTCCCCAGCCAACGTGCCATGGCCGCTCAGGCTCGCCCCTCCATCGAGGGTCACCACATCCGTTGCCAGTGTGCCACCCGACAGGGTGAGGAAAGCGCCGCTGGAAACGCTGACGGCCCCGGCACTCGCCACGTTGCCGGAAATACCGAGCGTGCCCTGCTCGACGCCCGTGCCCCCCGCCCATGAGCCATTGCCCGCGAGCGTCCACGTTCCCGCGCCGGTTTTGACGAGGTTGGTCAAGGTGGATCCCGGCGTTTGCTCGCCGATCCCCCCGGCAAACGTCCCGTTCGTGCCCTTCCCGCCGATGCGGTAGGTCAGGGCCCGCCCACCCGTCGCGCCACCCGTTAGATAGCTTCCCGCCGCGCCGGATAGCTCGCCGATTTCGATCGTGGTGCCGAGGATCCGGCGCTCGTCGAGGTGGTCACGCAC
>CAXTTX010000564.1:0-3308 GCA_964247045.1 uncultured Verrucomicrobiales bacterium
CCTGCCGCGCCGCGTTCAGCGCCTCGATGCGCTCGCGCAACAGGGCTCCCTGCTGGTCGAGCCGGGCACGGATCACCTCATAGGCTCCGCCCTCCAGTTTTTGTGAAGTGTCGCTCATTCAAGGAATGGCCGGACCACGGATCGCACTCCCGCGCGATCCGTGGCACGTGGGTTTCATTTCAAAAACGACGACGCTTTCACATCCGCCAGGCCGAATTTCTCGGCCGCGCCAAGCATGCCGATGACCCGCTGGCGTTTTTCACCATCCGTGACGCCCACCAGTTTTCCAAGGACAGCCGAGACGCTCAGGTTCTTGATATCCTCGGTGGATACTCCGAAGTCCGCAACCCAGGTAGCCACCTGCGATTTGAAGTAATCCGGATCGCCGTTGAAGAAGGTGTCCTTCACGTCGCCCAGCACCTGGCTGTTGCCGATCGTGCGGTCCACCACCTTGCCCGTGGTGATCGCGCGGGTGATGCGGTCGAAGAACTCGGTCTCGCCGCCGACGATGTCGATCTTGGCGGTGCGCAGGGCCTCGCCGATGACGATGGCCTGCTGTTCGGCGACCTGGCGCTGCACGTCGATCTGCGCGAGTTCGACGATCTTGTCCTTTTCGAGGTTGAGCTTGAACTCCTCGTGGCCCTGGCCGGCTTCCTCGAAGAGTTTCATCGCGTCCGCCTTCTGGCGGATGGCCTCCGCATCCGCGGAACCCTTCGCGAGGAGAACCTCAGCCTCGCCCATACCGACGGCAGCGGACTCCTTGGTGATCCCTTCCGCCAGGATCTTCTTGCCTGCGGACTCCTTTTCGGCGGCAGCCTGGCTGGCCTCCGCGAGAATGAGTTTTTCCTCGGCGTGCATCTTCGCCGCCTGACGGGAGGCATCCGCGGATGTCGTGACCGTGTAGGCTTCCTCGTCCGCCTTGAATTGCGCCGCCTGCTTGTGCGCTTCCGCTTCCTTGATTTGTTGGATCAGGTTTTCCTGCGCCGCCGCTTCCGCGTTGGTGACCGTGACCCGCTTCTCACGCTCCACGGCGGAGAAGGCCTCGGTGTCCTTGATCTTCTGCTGCTCCTCGACCACGGATTTTTCGACGATCACCCGCTCGCGGATGACTTCCTGAATTTCCTTCCGCTGGATCTCGACGGCCTTCTCCGATTCGATCTGCTTGAGTTGGGTGACCCGCTCGCGCTCGATCTGCTCGATCATCCGTTCACGCTCGACACGTTCGATTTCCACGGCGTCCGTGCGCTCCTTGTTTCGCAAGGCCACGAGCACCTGCCGCTGCTTGTTCTCGTCCGCGATGGCAAGCTCCTCGTCCGCACCGATGCGGGCCATCCCCGCCTTCCGGCGCTCTTCCTCGCCCACCTTGGCGGATTCCGCCTCCTCGCGGAATTGCACGGTTTCCACCTCGCGCTTCTGCCGCGCCTCGGTTTCCTTCAACTGGCGCTCCAGCTCCAGGATCGCCTCACGGGCCTCCACATCCTGTTGCTTGATGGTCTTCTCCTTGTCGCGCTGGATCTTGTTGGAAAGCTTCGCCTGCTCGGCGGTGAGCTCGGTGATTTTCTTGATACCCTCCGCATCGAGGATGTTGTCCGGATCGAGCATCTCGATGGGCGTCTGTTCCAGGTAGTCGATCGCCGCGTCTTCGAGCACGTAGCCGTTGAGGTCGGTGCCGATGACTTTCAGGATGGCTTCGCGGAACTTGTCGCGATCCTCGTAAAGCTGGATGAACAGGAAGCGCTTGCCCACCGTCTTCAAGGCTTCTGAAAACTTCGCGTCAAACAGGTTGCGGATTTCCGGCTCGCTGGAAGCGCGGACACAGCCGATGGAGTCCGCCACCTTGATGATGTCGTCCTCCACATTGTTGATCCGCACGAAGAACACCACCTTGATGTCCGCGCGGATGTTGTCCTGGCAAATCAGGCCGTTCTTGCCGGTCCGGTCGATTTCGATCCGCTTGACGGAGATATCGATCGACTCCGCGCGGTGCACGAGCGGCACGACGAAGCCGCCGTTGAGGATGACCTTGGCCCGGGTGCCACCGGTCCGGACGATCGCGCGGCCCTTCTCCACCTTCCGGTAGAAGGAGGACAGCATGTAGAGGAATCCCACGGCGATGAGGCCGAGGACCACGGCCCCCACGATGCCGAGACCCGTTAGAATCTGGGCCGGCGCGGGATAGAGCCCGGTGGACAGGATGGATGCTTGCAAGTTCAGTATCATGATGGATGCAGGGGGGTTGGAATCAGGGGACGGAAAAGGAGTTAGGGCAGGGCCCGGACCAGATAGATACCGGCCTGGTCGATGGATTCAATGGCAACGGGCGTGCCGCGCGGCAGCGGTTCGGAGCCGGGGGAAAGTTTCGCGTTGAGAAGGGCGGGCGCACCGTGCGGCCTTGCCACTTCCACCTGGCCATAGGTCGGATCGATTTCGATCGAGCGCACCACGCCGGTCTCGCCGATGACCGGGGCGGCGTTTTCAGCGTTCTTCAACCGGCGCATCAGCGGAACGAGCGGCTGGGTGATCACTTTCGTCGCGATCACGGCCAGCACGAGGGCTCCCGCGTCGAGTCCTGCCGCCCGCCAGAGGCTATGGCCCGGGTTGAAATAGTAATTCAGGGCCATCGAGCCCATCCATAGCGCGAGCAGGAGGATGCTGAGGATGATGGTCAGGGGGACCGCACCCGCGTTGACGATCCGCAACAGCGAGTCGCCGCCATGTGCGTCGGGCTCGCCGTCGCCATCAAGATCATCCAGGTCATCGCCGAACCCCGCGAGCGCGCGCAGCCAATACAACACCATCATCCCGAGCAGGATGGTCAATGGCAGGTTGTAGGGCAGAATCGCCTGTTCCCAAAGTTCTCTCACGATCCGATCCTGTGTTCCTCCCTCCTTTGATGGCAAGGCAATCCGGGTTGGAAAAACCGGGATTATTTCCAACAGATTCGGACTTTCAATGGCCCCGCCGAAGTTCCGGAATCCACATTTCCATTGCCCCGGGCGCTCCCGCCCGCAAGACTCCCGCCAGTCCCATGGTCCGCTTGCTATCCCTGCTTTTCGTTGCCGTGACGGCCGGTTCCGCGCTGGCCCAGACGCCCGCTGCCGCCACCCTGCCGTCGGATGTTTACAAGTCCGTCGTCCGCGTGGAGGTCGCCACCCAAGTCCCCGATTACGAAACTCCTTGGAATTCGGGGCGTTTCAGCGGCGGCATCGGCACCGGTTTCATCATCGGCAAGAACAAGATCCTGACCAACGCGCACGTCGTCTCCAACCAGCGGCGTGTCCTCGTCACCATCCACGGCAATCCGCAGA
>CAXTTX010000565.1:0-3296 GCA_964247045.1 uncultured Verrucomicrobiales bacterium
GTCTCGGGGTCGAGGCCCAGGTTGAACTGATCCTCCCAGCGGAACTCGAAGCGGGCTTTGCTCAGGGCGTTGTCGCGGTATTGGGCGCCGGGGTGGCCTTTGGCGAGGTCGGCGGCGTGGGCGGCGAGTTTGTAGGTGATGACGCCGACTTTGACGTCTTCCTTGTTGGGCAGGCCGAGGTGTTCCTTGGGGGTGACGTAGCAGAGCATGGCGCAGCCATACCAGCCGATCATCGCGGCGCCAATGCCGCTCGTAATGTGGTCGTAGCCGGGGGCGATGTCGGTCGTGAGCGGCCCGAGGGTGTAGAAGGGGGCCTCGTGGCACCACTCGAGCTGCTTGGCCATGTTTTCCTCGATCATGTGCATGGGGACGTGGCCGGGGCCTTCGTTCATGACCTGGCAGCCCTTCGCCCAGGCGCGGGTGGTGAGCTCACCCTGAACTTCCAATTCGCCGAACTGGGCCTTGTCGTTCGCATCGGCAATCGAGCCGGGGCGGAGGCCATCACCTATCGAGAAGGAGACGTCATAGGCGGCGCAGATGTCGCAGATCTCGTCCCAATGGGTGTAGAGGAAGTTTTCCTTGTGATGGGCAAGGCACCATTTGGCCATGATCGAACCGCCACGGGAGACGATGCCGGTCATGCGGCTGGCGGTCATGGGGACGAAGCGGAGAAGCACGCCGGCGTGGATGGTGAAGTAGTCAACGCCTTGCTCGGCCTGCTCGATGAGGGTGTCGCGGTAGAGTTCCCAGGTGAGTTCCTCGGCCTTGCCGTTCACCTTCTCGAGCGCCTGATAGATCGGCACGGTGCCGATGGGCACGGGCGAATTGCGGAGGATCCACTCGCGGGTGGCGTGGATGTTCTTGCCGGTGGAAAGGTCCATGACGGTGTCCGCACCCCACTTGGTGGCCCAGCGCATTTTCTCGACCTCTTCCTCGATGGAGGAGGCGACGGCGGAGTTCCCGATGTTGGCATTGATCTTCACCAGGAAGTTGCGGCCGATGATCATGGGCTCGCACTCCGGGTGGTTCACATTGAGAGGAATGATGGCGCGGCCGGCGGCGACCTCGCTTCTCACAAACTCGGGGGTGATCTCCTTGGGGATGCGCTGGGGGAAGCGGCCGAAGATGCCGGGCGTGTAGGAGCTGTCCGGGGATTGGTGGGAGCCGTTGTGCTGCTTGTCGAGATTGTTGCGGACGATGTCCTCCTTCATGTCCGCGATCTGGGCGCGGCGCATGTTCTCGCGGATGGCGATGAACTCCATCTCGGGGGTGATGATGCCCTGACGCGCGTAGTGGAGCTGGGTGACCGGCGTGCCCGTGGAGCGGAGGGGCATGCGGCGCTCCGCAGTGAGCCCGGGGAACTCGACGAAGCGGTTGGAGCGCTCCGACTTGGAGGCGAATTCGGCATGTTTCTCGGTGAGGTAGCCATTGTCCTGCGGCTGGACGGCGCGGCCGTGGTATTCCTCGACGTCCTTGCGCGCGAGGATCCAGTCGCGGCGGAGCGCGGGGAGGCCTTGGTCGGAGGTGCCGGTGAAGGCAGGGTCGCCCCAGGGGCCGGAGCAATCGTAAACGCGGACCGGATCGTTTTTCTCGATTCGGCCGTTGAAGGATTTGGTATCGGAAAGGGCGATCTCGCGCACGGGTACGCGGACATCCGGGTGGAGGGCGCCGGGCAGATAGACACGGGTAGAGGCCGGGAGCGGGGCGCGGGAAGCGTCGTGGGATTCAGCGGATGGCGTGCCGGTGGATTCGTCGGTGGAGATCATGGTCTTCTGATAAATGTAGCGGCGGTCTATGACCGTCGGCGTTTTTCGATTGTAGATTTTGAAAGCAAAAAGCCGTGCGGAACATGCACGGCGGGAAAGGGGAAACTCCGGGTTTCGACTTCCTACGGCGGCATGACCCGCGTCAGGTTCGGAGGGTGTATTCCGCGCGTCGGAAAATCTCGGCTTCACGGCGTGAAGCTCCCCTGTCGTGTGGCAAGAAGATGCACGGCCCGGCGGGGGGTGCCAAGTGGGAAATATGGGGGGCAAGGCCGCCCGTCGACGGAAGACGGACGACAGGATATCCGTGCTGCTCAAGGGCACGCAAAAACCGGCCCGCGGGGAGAACGCGCGGACCGGCTGGTGTCCAACTTTTTCCCGAGGGAATGGGTTACCCTTCGGGGGATCGCAGCGGGGGAGGGATCATTTGATCGCCCCGTTGAGTGCCCCGGGGAAAAAGAGGCCTTTTTCGGCATTCACGCCGCCATAAACGATGTTGAGCACCTGGCGGGTGGAACGGCTGAAAGCGATGGAGTTCCCGTCCGTGGGAACGAGGTTGGCCTTTTTGTTTTTGACGACGCCTTGGTCCATGTCCGTTTCGGAATTGTCGAGGGACTGGCGGACGGCGGAGATTTTGCCGACGAGGGTGCGGATGGGGCCACCTTGTGCGTAGAGAAGGGTGCGGACGACACCCGCGTGGTAGGCCTCAACACCGAGGATACCGGCGGCTGCCTCCAAGATACCCTTGTCCGTGAGGAGCGGGCTGGCGCCTTTGTAAGCGGTGACTCCCACGTCCTCGAAGATGAACGCGCCGAGGAGGAAATTGATCTCGTTGGCGAAGGGGTCGAAGTCTTTCACGCCGATGAGGTCGCCAAGGGTTTCGAAGCTTTTCTTGAGGTTGATCGGCGGGCGGTCGACGGGGGTGGCGCCGTTTGCCTGGAGGGCTTCGCGGATGAAGCGGACGTGGTTCGCCTCGTCCTCGGCTATTTCGTTGGCGTAGTCCTCGAAGGCTGCGGTGGTGAACTTCACCTTGGGGTTCTTTTTGACGAACACGGGACCTGCGCCTTCGCCGACTTCGATGCCGGCGGCCTCAAGACCTTTCCCGGTGGTCGCATGGAGGTAGTATTCGGCCTCAAGGTATTCCAAGTTGAGGGCGAAGTTGAGAACCGCGACGTCGGTTTCGGTGGGGGCGGGATTACCTGCGGCACGGGAGCGGGGCGCGACGGCGATGAGACCGGCGGTGCCTGCGGTGGCGAGGCCGAGGGTGCGGAGGAAGCCGCGGCGGCCGCCATTGAGGAGGGATGGGTTGGCAATTTCTTCGAGGAGGTTGGGTTGCATGGTGATTTGAGGTTTGGGTTGATATTGCGAATCAAGGATCGAATAGACCGGGTGTCGAAACCGCGCCATTTCCGGGTCCGCGCGGTGAAAGTGAACGGGTTCGGGACCACGGTGACGAAGTATTCCAACACCGTTTCCGCGAAGACGAAGGCCTTTCTGGCGCCGACGCAGCTCACGGCGGGCGTCCTGAGCGAT
>CAXTTX010000566.1:0-3295 GCA_964247045.1 uncultured Verrucomicrobiales bacterium
GTGATTACGCGGCAGAGGAAGTCGATGACTTCCCATTTGGCGAGTTGGCTCTCGCCGGCCATCCGCTTGCGCTCGGCGGCAATGTAGACATTGACGGGGCCATTGCGGGTAAGGAGGCGTGAGGCCCCGACAGAGGGAGCAGCGGCTTCGAAACCCGCTTGCTGGTAGGCTTTGGGAGCGGGAACGCCGCTGAGATAGAGGTCGGCAAACCGTCGCTGGCGCACGGTTAGGCCGGAAATTTCGGGGGTGTCAGTGGTATCCGTGGTGTCGTTGGTATTCATCAACGAGGAGAATACCAAAGCCGTGGGCTGCTCTCAACTGACTGCGCGTCTGCCAATATCAAAAGTCATTACACGCTGTTTACAAGCTACTTATAGCATGCATTAGGTACAATAAAGAGCTGAAAAACGGGCAGAAAAGAGAATATCTGCGATTCTGTTAGACGTTAAGCTAAAAGTTCTGCCAAGCGATCTCTTTCTGTCCAGCTCACGGTGGCGCCATTGGTGATTTCATTGAGCCGATCGAAATGACGAGTCAGCATCAATGGCTTATAGCCACCCGCCTCATTGTTGATTAGAGGTATTGTTCGCGCGATCATTGGTCGGATTGCGCTGGTTTGGACCTCCTCGAAATTAAATATTGTTTCCGTCGTGCTTCTGCGGAAGTAGGGAAGCTTAGATCCGCTTATATAACTAATAAGCCAATGCCTGCTTTCGGACGTGATTACTGCACTGAATTTGACTCCCACGACGGTGTGAATTTCTTTATTGAAACCGATTGTTCTCCCTGCACCGGCGAGGCTGGAGAGGAACAAGTTAGCCTTTCCGCCAAATGTGGGATCGGAATCTCTTAAGGATTCTTCATTGTAATTCCCTACGAGCGCGCCCAATACGGCGAGGACAAAGTTTGCGAGATCAAACGATACGGATGTTAACAAATGCGCTTCAGTTGATGATTTGTAATATAAAATGACACCATCCCCTCTCGTTGTTTCCGTCACGCCAAATCTGATCTTGAAAGCATCAATGACGCTGGAAATTTCAGCGGGAGGCATTCCACAATTCTCCGCGATGAGCTCACTAACAGTTCCTCCATCGCAAGAGACAAATTTCCCAGACCTATCCGTAAGAAAGAGGGATAACAAACTGGAGTCAGGAAGAAGAAACGGTGTGGTAATTTCCAAAGTTCCGCCCACGATCTTGCATTGCCATAAAGCGGAAAAATCATCTCTAAAATTCTGAACGATGTCGCAGTTCATACGCTTAGTTGAATGCGACCCCCTCAAGTGGGTCATTCGAAGGAGGAATAAGCTGATCGCTGTAATACCTAATAGCCACCCCTTGGGGAGAGACTGGAGTAATCCTGGTCTCATCGAAGAAGATGACACCGCCGTGGTTTATGTCGTCCAGAATCATTTTTTGTGAGGTGGGGTCCCTGAGTGGATCAGTCTGGTATGCCCGCATAATGCCATCTCCGCTGACCTTGTGAAAATGTGGATGGGGAATTGATCGTGCCGCAAGACCGCGTCCATCTTCTTCGTTAACGTGGGGGCGAGTTCCCACGGTGTCGAAACGAAAACAAGGTGCCTGCCCGAAATCGGGAGCAAAGAGTTTAAATGCGTATTTTTGGATATTTTTTAAAGAGACGTCTACGTGAAGCGAGAAGGGAATGCCTGAAGCGTCCAATTCTAGCCTTGGTTCGAGCCGACAATGTTTCCCGCATGAAGAAGGGGTGAGAGTAAGCGAGTTTGCTTCCAAGGGTTTAGATCGATTTAAAAACAGTTCGTAGCGTGCATAATCCTCGCGGACTGCTGGGAATATTTCTTCGGGACGCGGCATGGCGGTGATCATATTCGTTAGACGAAACCACACTCGGCGGAAGAAACAGTGGACGTCTGTCGCATCAGTGTATCGGGATAGGACGATTCGAGAAGCACTAACTGACCCCTCCCAAAAATATCGATTTCCAATTTTCATCGCAGGTGGTTCAACGGGAGCGGCGGGACGGAGGCCGGTAATGGAGGCCGTTGGGATTGCCGCGGATGGAGCGGGTTGTGGTTGTGTCCGGGGAGGATTGGAGGATCGGGGCCGGGAGGCGTGGCAAGGGGGAATCGGGGTTGTAGTCGTTGCGTTGGAGGCGCCAGCGGAGGTTGTCGATGTCTTGCTGCATGCGGGAATCCCATCCGATGTATGGAGCCCGGTTCATGGCCAACTCGGTAACGAGGCGGGCGAGGGATTCGTGGAGGTAATGGAGGGTGAGCGGGTGGGATTCGTCGTAGGAGAAGCCATCGAAGAAATAGGTGTGGCCGGTGTCGATGTTGACGGGGTCGAGGTCCCACTTGCGGCCGGTAGCATCAGCGACGACGGCGCGGTAGCCGGTGCAAAGAACGATCTGGATTGGTTGGCGGTCGGTGAGGCCCGCGGGTAGCGGGTGGCCGATGCCACTGTGCGCCCACGCGCGGTTGCCGGGGATGATATCGTTCTTGCGCATGTCATGAACGGACCCGAGGGCCGTGGTAATGGGTGCCGGTGGTGGGCACGCCGTTCTTCATCAAGGGTGTCACCTCCCCTGCCGGGAGGCGGCTGAAGACGGGCTTGGGGCCATGGGGTGGCTCGTCGGGGTCGTAGCCGTTGCGCTCGAGATACCAGCGGAACTCGTTCATGGAGGCTTCGGCCATTTCGCGGAGGGACTGGTCCGTGATGCCGGGGATCTCTTCCTTTGCCTGGGCGACGGCGTGGCGGTGGAACTCGGCAGCGAGGGGATGGCTCTCGGGGATTTCTTCCCTGCCCATGAGGTAATAGACGCCGGTATCGACCATGCCCATGGAGACTTCTTCCTCCAGACCGTGCTCGTCGCGAACGACGAAGTCGGTGCTGTCGGGATCTACGGCGACGATGGTCAATTGCTGACGGTCGGGCCAAGGAAGGTCTTCCTCCTCCTCCCAGTCTCCGTCCACCCAGCACTTCGCGCCTACTTTTGGTTCGATTTGGATCATGCGTTCATGTGAACACTTTTTAAAAACTCTTCAATTGTGGTTAGGTATTACTTTGATTCAATCCTTTAGCATAGCCAAGGAAGCGATGGAAAATGAGATGAGTGATTGAAAATAAATGGCTTACTCCGGATAATCAGATTTATTGACTATTCAGGTCCCTTTGCTACAATCGCCGCCGTCCCGCTGTTTATTCCGACACCGCCATCACACCCCACGGCTGGCTGTGTCCCTTACATGTCCCCAAACATGAAAACAACAACCAGCCACAATGAAGAAGCCCCCGGATTCGCGGGAGCGCCG
>CAXTTX010000567.1:0-3290 GCA_964247045.1 uncultured Verrucomicrobiales bacterium
GACTGCGGCAGCCTGCTGCCGCTTTGGCTTCGCAGCCCTGCTGCGAGCCCGTGGGCGTGACTGCAAGGACAGCATGCCATTGGGGAAAAACCTGCCCGAAGAAGAAATGGCCGGACAGCGGCAATGGTGATGGATCGTCCTTCCTCCAAACCGCACCAGCGCTGCTTGCTTAAAGCGGCAGGCTGCCGCAGTCCAAGGCGCTTCGCGCTCCTCTTCCACGCACTTCCCCGATAACATCTAACCAATAGCATTCACTTCGCCCTTCCTGCCCTCTGTTTCGGCGATCGAAATTGGCAAACGGTCTAAAACTCGGCCCTTCGCGATGCCCTTGCCTCGCGCTGTTCGCGTTGCTGGCGCAGGCGCTTCAGGCTCACCCGTGGCCGCAGCAGCCAGCGGCCATAAAGACAGCCCACCAAGCCGCCGCCGAAGTGGCAGGCATGCCCCATCTGGAACCAACTCCCCATCCCCTGCCTCACAAGCATCTTTCCGATCGCTGAAAAACCCGGCACCCCTAGGTCCGGATGGATCAGCGCGAGCAGCAGGGCCGCCACGAGAATGCCCATCCCCAGGCTTTTGCCCGAAACTGGAATCGGCGCCATGCGGGACTCCGGGGAAAGCGTGGTGAGAAGCAAAAGCAAGGCGACACAACCGCCGGACATGCCGACGAGAATCGCTGCGTCCGTTCCTCCCGGGGCCAGCAGCACATGCCCCAGTCCGCCGCCCAAAATACCCAAAACCATGCAGCGGGACATGGCCGCCGCCCCCGAGATGTTTTCCACACGCGATCCGATCAGCAGGATCCACAGGGAATTCAACCCGGCATGCCACCAGCCGCCGTGGAGAAACGCGTAGGTCACAAGTTGCCAGACCTTGCCATCCAGCAGCCCGTCCCGGGTCAGGCCCAACCCCCGGAAAATCTGGTGTGTGACGGGCTTCGTCGGCCCGCCCATCAGAAAGATCAACGCCTGGATGGCGAGAACGATTCCCACCCAGGTCCACGTCGCCGGGGATCGGGCAAGCTGCCGCAGATTCGCGGACAAGTTCGGAAAAGGCATACCGGACAAGGGCATGACGGGATCAGGGGGGAGGTTGGAAAGGTACGGGCTTCGGCGGGCGGTGGATCACTCCACCACCTGGGCACGGGGCTCGCGGCGGGCGACATCTTCGGTTCCGCCGCTGGTGACAAACGGCCCGCCTTCCAAGGGGGCGATTCCAGTGAAAGCCACGTCCGGCATGTCGGTTGGCCGGCCCGCGAGCGGGAAGTCCTTCCGCAGCGGGAAAAACGGATACCCTTCCCACATGAGGATGCGCTTCAGGTTCGGGTGACCGGAGAACGGGATCCCCATCATATCCCAAACCTCGCGCTCATGCCAATCCGCGCCAATCCAGAGATCGGTCACGGATGCGACTTTCTCTTCTTCCTTCACCTTCGACTTGATGCGGAGATGCTTGGAATCGTCCAAAGTGGCGATTTCATAGACCATCTCGAATCGCGGATCGTCGCCGAAGTGGTCGAGGCTCGAAATATCGAGGATCATCTCGTAGCCCAGATCGTTGCGGCATTTCGCCAGCACGTCGTGCAATGCAGGCAATTCCACCTGAACGGTGTGCTCCCCGCGGAACTCCACGGTTTCCAAAACCTTTGCTCCGAACACTTCGCGGAGCTTCGTCACATCATCGGCTGCTGGCATCGGTGGAAAATCGGTTGGGGAAAAAATCAGGCCATCTCATCGACCATCGAGCGCTTTTGATCCGCGGTGGAATTCTCACCCTCGATCTTCGTCTGGAGCTTCATGAGGCCCTCGATGAGAGCCTCCGGGCGTGGCGGGCAACCGGAGATGTAAACGTCCACAGGGATGAGCTTGTCGATCCCCTGGAGGACAGCATAGCTGCGATACATGCCACCGCTCGACGCGCAGGCACCCATGGCGATGCACCACTTCGGCTCCGGCATCTGGTCCCAGATCCGCTTCACCGCGAGGGCCATCTTGTAAGTCACCGTGCCGGAAACGATCAACACGTCGCTCTGCCGCGGCGAGAAGCGCATCACTTCCATCCCGAAACGGGAAATATCAAACCGGCTGGAGGCCGTGGCCATCAGCTCGATCGCACAGCAGGCCAAGCCCATCGGCATCGGCCAGAGCGAATTTTTCCGCATCCAGTTGATCGCGGCATCCACGCGGGTGATGATCACGTTGCCTTCGATTTTCGAATCGTAGGCCGTGTGGAGGGTTGAGGATGAAGGGCTGACCATGGCGTTCTTGCTGGGGAAATAGTGCCCCGGACCGGGAATTGCCTCAAGTCCCGTTTGTGAAAATTTTCACAAGCTCCCTCTCGCCCGACCGCCCCGGTGACAATTCCGTCAGACACCGGAACTTGATGAAAAGCAGGCGCTTCCATCATGATGGCGTGATTGCCACCCATGGAGTTGTTCCTGATTGATGCGATTGGCCCCTTTTTCCGGGGCTACGGGAAATCAACCGTCAATTGGTCGAAGATCCCCTTCCACGACCTCATCGGCGCGGAGGAGGAGCATTGGGTCCGGATCGAGGCCGATATTCGGCGACTCGCGGGCGAGGTTTCCGCGCTGGGCTACAACGCCGTAACCCTGGACGACCTCGCCCACCTCGCGCCCCATCCGCTGCACGAGCCGGAGATCGCCACGCAAATCGCGGAATTCCGGAAACGCTTCCGGCAGCTCTTCGACATCCTCCGTGACGAATTCCGCCTGAAAATCTACCTCACCACGGACGTGCTCCCCATGACCGCTGCGGTGGAGGCAGCCATCGGGAAAAACGGCCAGGCAATCGAGGCCTACTACCAAGAACTGGTCAGGACCGTCTTGGATGATTTCCCGCAACTGGAGGGCCTTATTCTGCGGATCGGCGAAAGCGACGGCACCGACGTGACCGATCCGATCCGCACGCGGCTGCACCTGACCAGCGCAAAGGAAACCAACCGGCTGCTACACCGTCTCTTGCCCGAATTTGAAAAGCGCGACCGCCAGCTCATCCTGAGGACCTGGACGGTGGGCGCGCACCGGATCGGCGACCTGATCTGGCACAGCGGAACGCTGGAACAAACACTCCAGGGGATCTCCTCGCCGAATTTCATCGTCTCCATGAAACACGGTGAGAGCGATTTCTTCCGTTACCTGCCGCTGAACCGCGCCTTCTTCCGCGTGCGGCAGAAGAAGATCATCGAGATGCAGGCCCGCCGTGAATACGAGGGTGCCGGCGAATATCCATCGTTCATTGGCCGCGATTGCGAACGCTTCGCCCGCGAATTGG
>CAXTTX010000568.1:0-3056 GCA_964247045.1 uncultured Verrucomicrobiales bacterium
GCGGGTCATTTGCTCCGCCACCATCGAGGACGACGTCCCGCGCTGGATGCGCGCCCAGCGCGTGGAAGGCGGCTGGCTCACCGCCGAGTATTCCATGCTTCCGTATTCCACGCTGGAGCGGAAACAGCGCGATATTTCCCGCGGCAAGCTTGATGGGCGCTCGTCCGAGATCCAGCGCCTGATCGGCCGCTCGCTCCGGGCTTGCGTGGATCTTCGGAAAGTCGGCCAGCGGACGATCTGGATCGATTGCGACGTTCTCCAGGCGGATGGCGGAACCCGCACGGCGTCCGTGTCTGGTGGCTGCGTGGCCATGGCCATCGCGCTGAACAAGCTGATGGCGCAAGGCAAGCTGAGGGATTTTCCGCTGAAGAAGCTCGTGGCGGCCGTATCAGCGGGTGTCTATCAGGGTGTCCCGGTTCTCGACCTGAACTATCCGGAAGACAAGGACGCTTCCGTCGATTTCAACGTGGTCATGACGGAGGCCCTCGAGTTTGTCGAAGTCCAGGGCAGCGGCGAGGAAGCCGTTTTCACCGCAGATCAGATGACCGCCATGCTTGAGCTCTCCCGGAAAGGCGTTTCCGAGATCATCTCGCTCCAGAAACAGGCCATCCTCTCCGCCGACCGCGCGGGACCGGCGGACCTGGCTTCGCTGGCGGCCGGTTTCGGGAAGAAGTTCTAACATTGCCGATACGGGTCACTTCACCGTCTCGATCTTCGTCCACCCGCTGCCCGGTTCATTCAGGGAGCTGTTGTTCATCATGTAGTTTCCTTTTCCGTCGCTGTAATAATTCTGATAGTGGATCGGCAGCTTCACGGGGAGGCCGTCGGTGTCACGAAAATCGCTGACCTCGTTGATCGTGTTGATGCGCTCATTCTGGGCGGAATCGCTGGCAATTTCTTTCTTTTTCCACTCGGCGAAGCTGGCGTCGCTGATCTTGCCGAGCTGCTCACCGCGGCGGCGGATCTCCTCCATGCCGATGATGTGGTTCTGCCGGGTGACTTCCATGATGATGAGTTGCTGCTGTGTCCACCACCGCGGGTCGGACCGTAGCGAACCGCTGGCGGCATACATCAGCGGCTTGAGCGACGCGAACTTCGCCGCCGGAGCGCGGAGGTCGGAATTGACGAAGAGCATCCAGTTCCACATGTCGATGTTGCGCGTCCGCACCGGCGGGTTGGTCACGTAAGTCAGGTTGATCTCCTGAAGGAAAGGCACGCCTCCGAGTTCGAAGGAGATTGTCACGAGGTGGATGCGCCACGTTCCCGTCACCGGTTGGCCGAGCGCGCGTTGTCCTGCAATCATTTCCGCCTCCGCAATCCCGTCCCGCCTGTCGGATACGAGCCGTAGCTTGCTGACCGATTTGTCCACCTGCGTGATCCGGTTCACGAGCCAGGCACCGAGGTCCTCCGGCGGCGGATCGCCCTGCCGCGGGGGGATGGGTGATTTGATTCCCATGGCCGCGGATTCCCTCAGTGCGACCTGTGTCGCCTCCGAGTAGCCGAAGGTCATCGCCGGGATGAAACTGATCCTGCTCTGGTCCGGGGCCGTGATCTGGATCTTCCTCTGCGGATAGGGGGTCTTGTCATTCGACCACTCGATGTGGCCCCGCGCCTCCCAGCCTTCCGGCACCAACATGGTGTAGGCCACGACGTTGTTCATGTTGATGTCGCGGAACTCCACCTTCCGCATCTTCAGCGGTCCGCCCGCCTTTGTCGGGCTTTCCGCGGGTGTCGCGTCGTTATCCGTGGGAGTGGGAGAGGCAGGGGCGGGAGACGGTTCCATTTCCTTCGGTCCCACGGGGGCGTCCTTCAGTTCCGTGGGTGTCACCGCGCGCAGCCGGTAGGTCCCTGCGGTGGTGTTGAAGATGAGTAGTCCACCCTCTTCGCGGGTGTTGAACCGGACCGCTTGGTCGCCATCCTGGTAGGAGCCAGTCACCGTTTCCTCATCCTCGTCCTCGGAAATGATCCCCGAGAAGGGGCATGCCTTCCCGGCCAGCAGCAGTTCGCCGCTAACCCTCGTTTCATCCTTGGAAATCGCCAGCACGCGGACGGTCAGGTCCTTGCCTTCGTATTGGTAAATCGGCACCGCCGCACTTGCCGTTGGCCCGGTGAGGCCGGTCATCCACCAGAGGGCTGCCGCAAGGGTGGCGGCCCGGGCAATGCCCCCGCGACCCAAGAGGCGGCGCGGGCGGGGGGCTGGGATGTAAAGACAGGGAGATTCCGGCAGGTGCGGCGTTTTCATTGGGAGGAATGGATTTAGGGGAAAAACCGCCCGCCATCCTATCCCCCGCCCGCCGTGTTCCAAGGACGCATTTGCCCGCCGGTAGGGCGGAGCGGGGAGTTGGAAGCAGGGGGAGGAATTGCACTTCCGCCCTTTCTCTCTGCTCTCGCCTCCCCGCTTTTCTCTTGGCGAATCCCCGCCCCGGCTTTAGAACGCCCGCGCCATGACCCGCTCCTCCATCGAAGCCGCCGCGAAGATTTACATCGTCGCCTTGACGCTTGTCTTCATCTGGTCCGTCACCAAGGTGCTGGCGCAGATGGGCCTGATGTGAGCCCGTCCGGCGGTTATTTCCAAGGCACGGCTACCTCAACCGTCCGTCCGCTCTTGTCGTCGTATTTCAGGATGCCGTGTTCCATGGCGTATTCGTGGACGCATTTCGTGACTTTCACGTCGAAGGCGCAGTATTCCGCGATGTTCCTCAGCGGGGCGAAATTGCCGCTTTTTTTGTGCTCCTGCCACCATTTCAAGGCATCCAGGCCGTCCGCCGTCTTGCCCATGCCGAGTGACGCGGAGGCCACGGAATCGAGTTTCAGGCGGAACCCCACGGCCTTTTCCATCTCCAGCATCATGTCCAGGTTGATGGTCTGCTCGCCCAGCGTGTGGAAGACGTAGGGTTGGAGGACGGGGTAGTCGAACTGCAGGTGGTTCCAGCCGACCACCAGATCTGCGCGGACCAGCTCCTCTCCGAGCTTTTCCATTTCGCTTTCCGGGTAGATCTCGTAGGTGCCGCGCGCGGTGCTGTAGGTAACCGCCACGGAAATCCCCATTTTCGACT
>CAXTTX010000568.1:3066-3276 GCA_964247045.1 uncultured Verrucomicrobiales bacterium
GTGGGAAAAGCCTCCGACGTCGCCGAAGCTCTTCTGGGTTTCCAAGTCGAAATAGACGATGTTTTTCGCGGCCACGCGGGTTTGTAGCCGAGCCCGGTTCCGTCCGGCAAGCGTGATGAAAAACGGGGGGGAATTATGGGACTTTGGCTGGCGGGCTTCAGCTACACCAGCACGGAAGCGCCCGCCAGGCGCCGCAAGAAATCACAATCC
>CAXTTX010000569.1:0-3269 GCA_964247045.1 uncultured Verrucomicrobiales bacterium
ATTCGTCGCCCAGCTCGGTGAAAACAAGAACCTCATCCATGAGGAGCCCGTCATTCTCCACGGCAGACGCCAGATCGAGTTGGACTATGACGGCAAGAAGACGACCGACGATGTCTTCGCCGACGTGGTCTTCCAGTACAACGATTCCTACAACGACCAGATCCTCTGCTTCGCCAACTCCATTCCCAATGGCGACGGCGGCACCCACTTGACCGGCTTCCGCACCGCGCTCACCCGCGGCATCAACCAGTACGCGAAGGCGAACAAGATCCTCAAGGACAAGGATGCCGCTCTAACAGGTGACGATGTCCGGGAGGGTATTATCGCGATCATCTCGGTCAAGATGCCGAGTCCGCGGTTCAGTTCCCAGACCAAGGACAAGCTCGTCAACACCGAGATCGAGGGCGTCGTTTCCTCCATCGTCTATGAGGGCCTGAACCAGTTCTTCGAGGAGAACCCCGGCCTCGCCAAGCGCATCATCGAGAAATCCGTCAATGCCGCCCGCGCCCGCGAGGCCGCCCGCAAGGCCCGTGAAACGGTCCGCAAGTCCGCCCTCTCCGGCGGCGGTCTTCCCGGCAAGCTCGCCGACTGCTCGGAGCGCGATCCCGCGAAGTCCGAGCTCTATATTGTCGAAGGTGACTCCGCCGGTGGTTCCGCCAAACAAGGCCGCGACCGGCGGACCCAGGCCATCCTCCCCCTTCGCGGAAAGCTCATCAACGTCGAGAAGGCCCGCCTTCACCGCGCTCTCCAGAACAAGGAAATCCAGTCGATGATCACCGCCATCGGCGCGGGCATTGGCGATGGCGAGCAGGAGGGCTCCTTCAATATCGACAAGGTCCGCTACCACAAGATCGTCATCATGACCGATGCCGACGTGGACGGCTCCCACATCCGCACCCTGTTGCTCACTTTCTTCTGCCGCCACATGACGGACCTGGTGAAACGCGGCTACCTCTACATCGCCCAGCCGCCGCTCTATCTGGTCAGCCGGAAAAAGCGTCACGAATATGTCCAGGACAACGAATCCCTGAATCGCATCCTTTTCGATCTCGGTGCCGGCGAAGTCACGCTCCGCAGCCACGATGGTTCCCGCAGCTTCTCCGCGGAAGAGCTCAGGGATGTCCTCGATACCCTGTCATCCCTCTTCCGCTATTCGGACTCCATCGAGGGCAACGGCGGCAATTTCAAGGACTACCTGGCGGCCCGTGTGAACGGGGGCCTGCCCGAGTTCATGCTGCGTATCCGCACCGGAAATGATGAAAAAATCACCTACTTCCAGGACGAGGCGTCGCTGCGGTCCTTCGCGGCGGAAAACCGGACGCTCCGCATTTTCGAGGAAATCCTGACCGAGGAGGAGATCGCCGCCAGCAGCGCCGGCCCCTCCCGCCGCGTCGTCCTGCACGAGCTGCACGAATCCAAGGCCATCGCCCGCATCTTCTCCCGCCTCACCGAGCGTGGCTTCGACACCGATGTCCTCTTCTCGGAAGATATTCCCCTCTACGAACTCGTCGAAGGGGAAGGCGAAAAGCAATCCGTCACCCCTATCTTCGGCGTTCCGGAAATCCTCGCCCGCATCCTGGAGATCGGCCGTCGCGGCGTGCAGATCAAGCGCTTCAAAGGTCTTGGGGAAATGAACGCCAAGGAACTCTTCGAGACCACCATGGATCCCGAAAAACGCCAGTTCATGCGAGTCCGCCTCGACGACGACAACGCCGTGGAGGCCGACAAGATGTTCGACGTCCTCATGGGCGACGTCGTCGAGCCCCGCAAGCGCTTCATCGAGGACAATGCCCTCAACGTCCGCAATCTGGACGTCTAACCAAAATTTCTGATCTCATTTTCTGATGTCCGACGACCATATCAAACCCATCAACGTCGCCGAGGAACTGTCGAAGTCCTTCCTCGACTACTCGATGTCGGTGATCATTTCGCGCGCGCTCCCCGATGTGCGGGACGGCCTCAAGCCCTCCCAGCGCCGCATCCTCTTCGCCATGCGGGAACTGAACCTCGCCCCCGGCAAGCAGCACATCAAGTGCGCCAAGATCTGCGGTGACACCTCGGGTAACTATCACCCCCACGGTGAATCCGTCATCTATCCGACTCTCGTCAACATGGGCCAGAAATGGTCGATGCGGGACACGCTCATCGACGGCCAGGGTAACTTCGGCTCCGTTGAAGGCGACCCTCCGGCCGCCATGCGTTATACGGAGGCCCGCCTCACCCATCTCGGCATGGCCATGATGGATGACCTCGACAAGGACACCGTCGATTTCGTTCCCAACTACGACGAGCGTCTCACCGAGCCGACCGTCCTGCCCGCCGCGTTCCCGAATTTCCTCGTCAATGGCGGCACCGGCATCGCCGTGGGTATGGCTACCAACCTCGCTTCGCATAACCTCGGCGAGGTCGTGGATGCCATCTGCGCCCAGATCGACAACCCGGAAATCACGCTGCCGGAGCTCATGCAGCACATCCAGGGACCGGACTTCGCCGTTCCCACCGAGATCCGCGGTCTCCGCGGCATCGAGGAATACTTCCGCACCGGCCGCGGCTCGATGCGCATGCGCGGCAAAATGGAGATCGAGGAGAACGCGAATGGCAAATCCCTCATCATCATCCGCGAGGTGCCTTATGGCGTGAACCGTGCGACGCTCCAGGAGCGCATTGCGGAACTCGTCAACGAGAAGATCCTCACCGGCATCTCCGGCATGCGGGACCTTTCCGCGGAGGATACCCGCATCGAGATCGAACTGAAGCGCGACGCCCGCCCGCAGGTCGTCGTCAACCAGCTCTTCAAGCTCACCTCCATGGAGACCTCGTTCTCCGTGAACATGCTGGCCATTCACAAGAACCGCCCGAAGCAGCTCTCCCTCAAGGAGGCCATCGACGCTTACATCGAGCACCGCCGCGAGGTGGTCATCCGCCGCACCCGTTACCTGCTGGGCAAGGCGGAGGAACGCGCCGAATTGCTGGAGGCCTTCCTGCTCGCCCTTGGCCATCTCGACGATTTCATCAAGATCATCCGCTCCTCGAAGAACCGGGACGAGGCTCGCGAACGCCTCGCCGCCTACACCTTCCCGGTCGCCACCGCGGAGCGCCTCGGTATCCTGATCCGCTCGCAGGCATCCATTTCCGGAGACACCTACACCTTCAGCGAGCGCCAGGTGAATGCCATCCTCGAGCTCCGCCTCTATCAGCTCACCGGCATGGAGCAGGACAAGGTGAAGGGCGAATACGACCAGGTCATCGACACCATCAAGGACCTGATG
>CAXTTX010000570.1:0-3243 GCA_964247045.1 uncultured Verrucomicrobiales bacterium
CGAGATGAACCCGCGGGTGTCGCGCTCCTCGGCGCTCGCCTCCAAGGCGACCGGGTTCCCGATCGCCCGCGTCTCCGCGAAGATCGCGGTCGGCAAGCGGCTGGATGAAATCGTCCTCGGTCACCGGGAAATCGCGGAACTCGACGCTGCCGCTGTCGGACAGGCGCTGACCGATATTGTCCCAGTCATCGTTGGCGATATAGCCCGGACGATCGGTGGGGATGACGAAATTGGCAATCTTGTCGCCAAGGGTCGCGTTCACGTTGATGCGGTCCGAGACGCGCGCGCCGGTCGAGAAGGTCTTGCGGCCGTTCAGCACATAGCCGCTGCCGCGTGCCGTCAGAACGAGGCCGGGGTCACGCGGGTTGACAGGGGTGCGGGTTCTCCCGTTTGCTTCGTTTGCCAAAGCATGACAGGATCAAACGCCCCCATACTTGTTACCGGAGGAGCCGGCTATATCGGCTCCCACACCGTCCGTTTGCTCGCCTCGCAAGGGCGGAAAATCGTGGTTTTGGACAACCTGGTGTTCGGCCATGAGAAAGCCATCGTCGATCCCGGCGTGGAACTCGTCGTCGGTGATGTCGGTGACCAGGAACTGGTCCGCTCCCTTTTTGAGAAGCACGCCTTTGGCTCGGTGATCCACTTTGCCGCCTACGCCTACGTGGGCGAATCGGTGACGAATCCGCTCAAATACTACCAGAACAACACCGCGGAGCCTCTGAAGCTCCTCCAGGTGATGCAGGAATTCGGCTGCAAGGTCTTCGTCTTCTCTTCCACCTGTGCCACTTACGGCACGCCGGACAAGCTCCCCATCACGGAAACAAACGTCCAGCGGCCGATCAACCCTTACGGCATGAGCAAGCTCATGTTGGAGCACGTCCTCGCGGATTGCGACACCGCCTGGGGCCTGAAAAGCGCCTGCCTCCGTTACTTCAATGCCAGCGGCTCCGCCTCGGACGGCCTCATTGGCGAGGACCACGACCCGGAAACCCACCTGATCCCGCGTGTCATCATGGCGGTGAAGGGGGAAATCGAGTATCTCGAGGTCTTCGGAACGGATTACCCGACCCCGGACGGGACCTGCATCCGGGATTACATCCACGTCGAGGACCTGGCGGACGCCCATTCCCGGGCGCTCGACCACCTGACGGCGGGAGGCGCGTCCGTCCGCTGCAACCTCGGCACCGGGGTGGGGGTTTCCGTGAAGGAAATCATCGCCGCCGTCGAGGAAGTCAGCGGCAAGACAGTTCCGGTGAAATTCGGCCCCCGTCGCGAAGGTGATCCGGCTTCCTTGGTGGCTGATCCCAGCCTGGCCAAAGAGCTTCTCGGCTGGGTTGCGGCCCGCCGTGACATCCGCGATATGGTCGGGCCGGCGTGGCTCTGGGCCAGCGGACCGGGCGGTGGGAAGTACCCTGCCAATCAAAAAGCTTGAGCTACGGCGTAATTGCGATGTATTGACATTTGAGCTTGCGAACCGCCCGGATTCGTCCCAAATTCTCCTCAATTCCCCTTCAAACCCATGAAAGAAGAATCTCGTTTTCAAAGACCGCCAAATTGGAAAAACCGCGCCTTCACCCTAGTGGAGATGCTCGTTGTCATCGTGATCATGTCCATTCTCATGACGGCGGGTGCCATCGGCGTCGGCAGCATGGGTGGCAAGGGCGTGACCAGCGGCGTGGCTTCCTCGGAATCGCTTTTTGACGAGGCGCGATCCATCGCCGTTGGAAAGCGGGTCAAGGCCCGTGTGCTCGTTGCCAAGGACCTCGACAATGCCAAGGCCGACAACCTCCGCCGTGTGATTGTGGTTTACGAAAACCTCGACGCCAACGGTGCCGTCCAAAATCCACCCTGGATGATGGCCAGCCGCCCAACGGTTCTGCCTGAGCAGGTCTTTTTCAGCCAGACCTTCAGCCAGAAGAACCACGAGAGCGGTTCCGGTGCGCCGGACACGATGACGCTCTCCGGGGTGAAGCCACCGTTTCTTGGCAGCTACTACTACTACGAATTCAATGGCGAGGGGATTTGCGCCACTCCAGGGGCGAGTTTCGTCGTCGGCACCGGCGTCCGCGGCACGGCGGGAACCGCCCTTACCCAGCAACCCAAGGTGGCTGGCACCTCGAAAAAGGACTTCGGCGGTTTCGTCATCTGGCGGAATGGCAGCACTTCCTTGTTCCGCAGCCCCGAACAGATCTCCAGCAGTATCCAGAGTCTGAGCGCCGGAGCCACTTTCTAAGCCATGAAAACCTGCTTTCTCCCACGCCGCCGCCGCGGCTTCACCTTGCTCGAAACCGTCATCGCCATCGGCGTGCTGGCGGTCCTCCTTTCCGGTTTCATGGTGGTCTTCACCCCTGCCGCGGAAGGGATCCGCAAGTCGATCAACGTGCAACAGGCGGATCGGCTGACGTCCACGGTCGAGCGCGAATTGACCGCCCTGCGCCGCAAAAACGCGGGTTTCGCGACCGGCTTCGACAAGGCCTACGACTGGCTGGAGAAGTCCAAGACCGCGAACACCGCGCTTCTGGTTTATCAATACCGCGCGAAGCTTTCAGGCAGCCCGCGATCCGATGGCACCATGGAACCCCAAGCGACCATTGGCAGCAATCTTCCCGGCAAGGACTACGTGGTGGTCCCGATGGTTCGCCAGCTTGGTGACAACAACAACACGGAGTTGAAGGCGGATCTCGATGCCATCGAAGGACCCCTCTATATGGTGAAATGCACCCAGTTGGTTTTCGATACCGGGAGTGGCGGCCTGATCGCCAGCACGTCGAACACCATTGTCGATCCGAAGAATCCCAAAACGGGCGGCGGCGGGGGCGACGCGGACAACTACCCGGAGGCGGTGATCGCCTTTTCCGCGGACTTCTATCAGCTGCCGGCCAAGACCATCCAGTATTTGAGTGGTTCCGCCTTCAAGGACAAGTTTCCCAATCTCAAGAATCCTGTATTCTCCCGCAACCTCGCCGTCCGCCGCTGAGGTCCCTCTTTGATTCTCTCAAAACCCGAATATGAAAACCCTCAGGAATCTCCCGGGCAAACGTGGCTTCACCCTCATGGAGTTGATGGTAGCCATGGCCATCACCACCATCATCGTCACGGTTCTGGTTTCCATCACGTCGATCGCGCTGGACACCTGGAACCGGAGCCGTTCCGAATTGCGGGCTTCCCGCCAGGCGAAGTCCATGATCGACACCATGGCGCGTGACTTCGAGGCAATGGTAACCCGCCGTGGCAACACCAACG
>CAXTTX010000571.1:0-3227 GCA_964247045.1 uncultured Verrucomicrobiales bacterium
TCTCCGTGCGCCATCTTCTGGAAGTTGGCGGCGTTCATGGGTGAGAGATCACTGTTCACTGCGACAAGTTTAATGCCGATTTGGATATGAAACGGTAGGCATTTATCACGTAATGTTCAAAAGCACAATAGCTCGGGGATCAGCCGTCCTGAAGCTTCCGCGCCAATTCCTCGCGCCCCGTGGCTTTCGCCAATTCCACCCGCAGGTAACGCGTTTCCGGCTGGTCGAGCTCCTGCCGGTCCATCGCTCCAAGAAACTCGGACGCCGTTTGGAAATCGCCGATGGCAAACGCCCCTTCCGCCTGCGCCAGCAGGGAAGGCATCGCCACCTCCAGCGGCTTCTCCTTGTAAATCGCCCATTTCGCCTGCTCCGGCAGGTTCGCCGGCACCTCCGGACCCGCCACCTGCTCCAGGTAAACAAATTCGTCGCCATCCTTGTGCCGGCGCCACGTATTCAGTGCCAACACGATTATCAGGCCTAGGATCGCAAACGACGTCTCCAGGACAAAGGGAGTCATCGCCACGCCGATCATCGTCCCGATCCACTCCCCCAGCAGGCCCGGCAGAAACCGCCAGCCGAGCAGAATCCCCGGCACCACCAGGGCCAAGCCCATCAGCAGGCTCACGCCGAGGGCAATGTGCTTCGTCCGGTCGTCTCGCTCGCGCTCCATTCGCCGCCAGCATACCCTGCCTTTGCCAAAAACCCAACTCCGGAAACCGGAAATCTTCAGTACGGGAGCGATCATATTTCGTGTGCGTGACGGGTGACGATTTTTCCAAGCGTGGCGATTCCGTTCTGGATGCGCGGGCTCCACGGGTGCCCGCAACTCAGCCGCAGGCAATTCCGGAACAGGCCCTGCGGCGAAAACGCGGTCCCCGGCGCGAAACTGATCCCGGCCTCCCGCGCCTCGCTGAAGACCTCAAGCACGTCCACCTGCTCCGGCAATTCCAGCCACAGCACGAACCCGCCCGCCGGGTTGCTCACCCGCGTGCCCTCCGGAAAAACCTCCGCGATGGTCTCCCGCGCCCGGCAAACCTGCGTCCGGAACGCGTCCCGCAACTTCCGCAAATGCCGGTCATACCCGCCCGTCCGCAAAAACTCCGCCACCGTCAGCGACGCCAGCGACGAACCGCCGATGTTCAGCGCGCTCTTCAACTCCACCAGCCGCCGGTGATGCTGTCCGCCAACCAGGAAGCCCGTCCTCAATCCCGGCGCCAGCGTCTTCGAGTACGAGGAACACAGTAGCACGCGACCGGTCCGGTCCAGCGCCTTCAAACAAGGCGGCCGTTCTCCCTGATGCGGCAGGTCGCCGTAAATGTCATCCTCCACGATCGGGATGCCGCTGGCGTCCGCGATCTCCAGCAGTTCGCGCCGATTCCCCTCGCTCATCTGGCTACCGGAGGGGTTGGAAAAATTCGCGATCACCAGCATCGCCGCCACCGGATACTTCTTCACCGCCTCCCTAACCGCCACCAGGTCCATGCCACC
This sequence comes from uncultured Verrucomicrobiales bacterium, assembly GCA_964247045.1. Lineage (GTDB taxonomy): Bacteria > Verrucomicrobiota > Verrucomicrobiia > Verrucomicrobiales > Akkermansiaceae > Luteolibacter. Next base: position 1,489 of record CAXTTX010000571.1, read on the forward strand.
GGCGCAGGCCGGCACGGGAATCGCCTGCAGCTTCAACTTCTCCAACAAACTCAGCGTCCCGTAGTAGCTCGGCGACTCGACGATCACATTGTCCCCCGGCCGCGTCACCGCCATCAGCGCCAGATGCAGCGCCTCGCTGGCACCCACCGTGATGATGAAATCGTCCGGCTCGAACGCACACCCCCAGTCGATCGAACGCCTGCTCAACTCCTTCCGCAGCACCACGCAACCCGGCGCGGGATCATAGTGGAAACTCGCCGCCGGAAAACGCCGCACGATCGACGCGCTCGCCTTCGCCAGTTTCTCCAGCGGTAGCAGGCCGTCCCCAGGGATCGCCGGGCCTAACGGCACCAGCGCCGGATCGTTCATATCGTTCAGCGTCGCCAGCACCGGCCCGAAATCATCCAGCTTCGCCATCGCCGGCTTGTGCGGCGGCAGCCCCGGCTCGACCAATCCTTTCGCCAGCCGCGCCGTCACGTAAAACCCCGACTTCGGCCGCGCCTCGATCAAACGCCGGCTCTCTAACAAACCATACGCTTGCATCACCGTCGGCACGCTCACCCCCTGCTGGCGGCCGAGCTGCCTCACCGACGGCAAGCGGTCACCGGCACGCAGCGATCCCGAGTCGATCAGCTTTTCGAGCCTCGCCGCCACGCGCGAATAGAGCGGTTGTTCCATGGTCTTGCTCATCCCGGCAACAGCGTGCCCGGGAACAGGGGTCACCTGCAATGTACAGGCACCGGTATTTCACTACTGTACAGCCTGCCACTTTCGCAAGCCTGTACAGCCCGGAAATATCGCCGCCTGCATCTGTCCACCTTCTCCCATCCGGGCGATCCTCCTCCCGTCATGAACACCAGCCTGCCCGTCGCCACCCTTCTTGGATGGATCACCCGCCAAAGCCAACCGCTCGCCATCAGCCGCACCCGCGTCCTCGGCAAACGCGAAACCGCCGCGCGGACCCTCGCCCAAGGCCAGGCCGTTCAATGCCTCCAGGGCCTCCTCTGGCTCACCCTCGATGGCGAGCCCGCCGACATCCTCCTCCGCGCCGGCGAACGGCACATATTCCCCTCCCCCGGCCGGGTTGTGGTGGAGGCCCTTGAAACAGCCACCGTCAGGTGGGTGGGTTGAATCGCCGCGCCCTTTTTCCCGCAGGATCAGGCAAGAACCATGAGCCTCATCCGTGGTAAAAAGGGCGTTTCCGGGCGCAAAATGTCCACTTTTGTCCATGGATTTTGAAAAATCATCTTCCTTGGTACCCTCACAAACCTCTTGCTGATAGCAAGTTAGATTCGGTCTTCGGGACTTCGGGGGCATTTGTGGCGGTACTTGGAGCAATGGGCAAGAAACCGGAATTCCCGGGCGGCATCGGAGACTCCCCGCCCGGGGGGACGGCCGCCATTCACTCGGTGAATTAGAGCACATATTCTACGCGATCCGGGACAGGTTTCTATCAGGATGCGTGCGGCTTGAGGGTCATACCGTTTGCGAAAAGAAAGTGCCGGAACCGCACCTTTGCGGCGAGGCCGAGAAGCTGTCCGAGTTCAAGCTTTAGCTTGTTTCTTCCCCTATCTGAGCAAGCTAAAGCTTGAACTCCGGACAGCTCCTGATGGCAAATGGCTGATTCATATCGGCAGTTACTTTTAGCAAAGGGCCCGAGTCTTCCCGTTTCGCCTCCCCCCTCAAATTCCAAAAACTATTTAGTATTTGTTGATTATTTTTATAAATTAACTACCATC
>CAXTTX010000572.1:0-3218 GCA_964247045.1 uncultured Verrucomicrobiales bacterium
CACCGCTCTCCCTCAGCGGAAAAACCCAACTCCACGTGATTCTCCAAAACCCCGCGATCCCTCCACGGACCCGCCACCTCCTTCTCAGGAAACCCTCGCCCGGTCTTCCCGCCATCCTTTCGCGCCTCGCAAGCATCGTCAGCCTGCTCGCCTTCATCCTCCTCTTCTCCCCACTCCTCGCCACCGCCCAAACCCTCGCCCTCGACAACGAGATCCAGCGCTCCGCCACCCTCACCAACAACACCACCGCAACCCTCACCGGCCGTTCCGAACTCCACCTCACCGGCACCGGCGATCCCATCCCCGGCTGCCTCATCCACATGAACTCCGTGGATGCCTGGGTCTTCTTCGACAACATCGTCCCCGCCACCGTCAACACCACCTTCCTCTCCCGCCTCCGCGTCAATGGCGTCGCCGCCGTCATGGACACCAATGTCCGCGTTGTCGAATACGGCTCCGGCACCGTCGTCATCCCGCATCCCGCCGACTTCCGACCGCTCCAGGTCTTCAACGGCGCCGGCCTCACCGGCGCCTCCATCAAGCTCAGCCCCTACACCGCCTACAACAACGCCGCCCTCGGACCCTTCGCCGACAAGATCCGCTCCTTCATCCTCAAGCGCGGCTACACCGCCACCTTTGCCGCCAATGAGGACGGCACCGGCACCAGCGTCAACTACGTCGCCCAGGACGGCGACCTCGAGGTCTCCATCCTCCCCACCGCCCTCGATAACACCATCAGCTTCGCCCGTGTTTTCCCCTGGCGCTGGATCAGCAAAAAAGGCTCCTGCGACATCGACCCCGTCGCCCTCAATGCGAAGTGGCACTACAACTGGAACATCAGCCTCAACTCCACCACCAACTGGGAATACGTTGCCATCAAGCAGCAACCCTACTGGCCCGGCACCGACCAGAATTGGAAAACCCGCGGCGTGAACCACATCCTCGGTTTCAACGAACCTAACAATTCCGTGGAGGATGCTTATAAAAACCTCACCCCCGTCGGCTCCGCCACCGATGCCGCCGCCCGCCTGCCCGAGCTCCTCGGCACCGGCCTCCGCGTCGGCGCACCCGCCGTCACCGATGGCGGCTACTCCTGGATCGTCGACTACATGAACCAGGTCAACGCCGCCGGCCGCCGCATCGACTTCGTCCCCATCCACTACTACCGCTCCTACTCGAACAACGCGAACGCCGCCGGTGCCGCCACCAACCTCTACAACTTCCTCAAGGGCATCTACGATGTCGTGAAGCGCCCCATCTGGGTCACCGAGTTCAACAACGGCGCGAACTGGACCGGCGATGCCGACCCCACCTTCGAGCAGAACAAGGCCGTCATCGAGGCGATGATCAACATGATGGACAGCACGCCGTGGATCGAGCGCTACTCCGTCTACAGCGCCGTCGAGGAAGTCCGCCAGGTGTATTACAATGCCGGTGGCCTCACCCCCATGGGCACGATGTATCGCGACCACGTCGCCCCCTTGTCCTACACGCAGGTCCTGCCGGATCCCGGCAAGTCCGCCAATACCGAACTCCTCTTCGAAACCAACACCCGCGACACCTCCGGCGCCGGCAACAATGCCATGTCCGTCGGCACGCCGAAGCTCGTCGCCGGCAAGGAAGGCCAGGCCCTTTCCTTCGATGGCACCGATGACTGGCTCGATCTCCCCCCGCGCATCGGTGACAGCACCGACTTCACCTTCTCCGCCTGGGTGAAATGGAACGGCGGCGCCATCTGGCAGCGCATCTTCGATCTCGGCTACGGCACGTCCAACTACATGTTCCTCACCCCCAGCAATGGCGGCAACCTCCGCTTCGCCATCAAGGACGGCGGGGCCGAGCAACTGCTGAACTCCACGCCCCTGCCCATCGGCACCTGGACCCACGTCGCCGTCACGCTCAATGGCAACACCGGCAAGCTCTACGTCAACGGTGCCGTCGTCGATACGCAGACCATCGCGCTGAACCCCGTCGATGTGGACACGCTCACGAATTACCTCGGCAAGAGCCAGTTTCCCGCGGACCCGCTTTTCAACGGCACGCTCGATAGCGTCCGCTTCCAAGGCACCGCCCTCAGCGACGCGCAGATCGCCAACCTCGCCTCGGCCGCCCCACTCCAGTTCACCGCCGATCCCATCGCTCTTCCAAGTGCCTTGCCGCACCAGTCCTTCATCGCCTCGCTCTCCGCGATGGCCTCCGCCGGCACCGCCCCGCGCGTCTTCTCGAAAGTCGCCGGTCCTGCCTGGCTCGCCGTTTCGCCGGATGGCTCGCTCACCGGCGTCCCCGGCATCGCCGACCGCGGCTTGAATGAATTCGTCGTCCGCGTCGCCGATGCCAAGGGCGTGGCCGATTCCGCCACGCTCCGCATCAACGTCGCCGATGCACCGGGCCTCGCCGTTCGTTATCCCTTCGAAAGCAACGCGAATTCCATCTCCGGCCTCGCCAACGGCACCACCACAGGCGGCGTCGCCTATGGCGCGGGCAAGATTGGCAACGCCGCCTATCTGAATGGCAGCGATGCCTCCATCTCCCTGCCCACCGGCACCGCCTCGGCCGATGAAATCACCATCGCCACGTGGTATTATTCGAACACCACCACCATCTGGCAGCGCATCGTCGATTTCGGCATCGGGACGGATGCCTACATGATGATCACCCCGCGCTCCGGCGGCACCGCCAAGCTCCGCTTCTCCATCAAGAACGGCGGCGCGGAACAAACGCTCAATGTGAACCCGCCCGCCACCGGCAAGTGGAACCACGTCGCCGTCACCCTCGGCGGCGGCACCGGAAAATTCTATCTGAACGGCGCGCTCGTGGACACCCAGCCCATCACCATCAAGCCGACCGATTTCCCGCACACCATCAACTATGTCGGCAGGAGCCAGTTCGCCGCCGACCCGCTCTTCAACGGCCGGGTCGATGAACTGCTCATCTATCACCAGGTGCTCGATGCCACGCAGATCGCCGCGCTGGCCGATATCAACAACCACGCGCCGACCTTCACCACCAATCCGATCGCGGCTGCCGCCGCCGCCATCGGCGAAACCTACGACCAATCCGTCACCTCCACCGCCACCGATGCCGATGCCGGCACGACCCTCGTCTTCTCCAAAGTCGCCGGCCCTGCCTGGCTCACCGTTGAGGCAAATGGCCGCATCTCCGGCGTCCCCGGCCCGGGCGATGCCGGCTCTAACAAATTCACCGTCCGCGCCACCGAC
>CAXTTX010000573.1:0-3217 GCA_964247045.1 uncultured Verrucomicrobiales bacterium
AGGGACTCTATTTCGCAGGCCAGATCAACGGCACCTCGGGCTACGAGGAGGCAGCAGGGCAGGGCCTCATCGCCGGCGCCAATGCCGCCCTTAAGGTGCTCGGCAAGCCAGAGTTCATCCTGGGCCGGGACGAAGCCTACCTCGGGGTCATGGTGGACGACTTGGTCACGAAAGGCTGCACCGAGCCTTACCGCATGTTCACCAGCCGCGCGGAATACCGCCTTTTGCTCCGTCAGGACAATGCCGATGTCCGCCTCACACCCAAGGCGGCCGAGATCGGCCTCGCCTCCGGCGAACGGGTCCGCCGGGCGGCGGAAAAGGTCGAAGGCCTGAAGGAAGCGGATACTTGGGTCCGCCACGCCGTCCATGAGGGGGTGAAGCTCGACCAATGGTTCCGTCGCAACGACACCTCTTGGGAAACCCTCCCCGATGAACTCCAAAAAAAGTTCCACGTGGAACTTTGGCCACTCATTGAGACCAATTTTCGGTATGAAGGCCACCTCGGCCGCCAGCAGATCCAGATCGACCGCATGGCCCGCCAGGAAAACCGCCGCCTCCCGGACAGTCTCGACTACACCGCCATCCGCGGCCTCAAGAAAGAGGCCCAAGTCCGCTTCACGGAAATCCGCCCCGCCACCCTCGGCCAAGCCGGCCGCATCCCCGGCATCACCCCCGCCGACCTGGCGATCCTCGTGGTATGGTTGGAGAAGAGGGAACGGGAAACAGCGCCGTCCGCCTGAAAACGCCCGATATACGTTATAAAGTGCTCAATTCCAGCACTTTGTAAGAATTGCCACCGTTACGCAAGAGGCGCCAAGAGGTGAGACAATGTCTCCGAATCAATCTTCAGCTTGCTTGTCTCTTCGGAGAGCAATGCTTCCACCAAGGCAGCCTTGTGCTTCTGGAGCTCAAGGATGCGTTCCTCGATGGTGCCGCGGCAGACGAGCTTGTGGATGAAGACGGGTTTGGTCTGGCCAATCCGGTGGGCCCGGTCGGTCGCCTGGTTCTCGGCGGCTGGGTTCCACCAGGGATCATAATGGATCACCGTGTCGGCGGCGGTGAGGTTGAGGCCGGTGCCGCCGGCCTTCAGGGAGATGAGGAAGACGGGAATGGTTCCGGTCTGGAATTGTTCCACGAGCGCCGCGCGGTCCGTGGTCTGGCCGGTGAGCTTGAGGAAGGGGATGTTGTTCTTCTCCAGATGCTGCTGGATGAGCGACAGCATGGAGGTGAAGCTGGAGAACAGCAGGATGCGGCGGCCTTCCTCGATGAGCGTCGGCAGCAGTTCCTCCGTTAGATAGTCCAGTTTCGCGGAGGCGGTGACCTTCTGCGCGGAGGGTGTCTTGAGAAGCTGCGGGTGGCAGCAGATCTGGCGCAGCTTGAGAAGGGCATCCAAGACGATGATGTGCGACTTGGCGAGGCCTTGCGCGGAAATGGCATCGCGCACGCGCTTGTCCATGGCGGCGCGCACCGACTCGTAAAGATCGGACTGCTGTTTCGTCAGATCAATGCCGTGGATCAGCTCGGTCTTGGGCGGGAGTTCGGTGGCAACGGCATCCTTCGTGCGGCGGAGGATGAGCGGGGAGACGCGGCGGTTGAGCGCGAGCTGCGCATCGGAAGAACGGTCGCGTTCGATGGGGCGGCGGATGCGGGAATTGAAGGTGGTTTCATCGCCGAGGAAACCGGGCATGAGGAAGCGCATGAGACTCCACAGCTCGCCGAGATGGTTTTCCATCGGTGTGCCTGATAGACAGAGGCGGTGGCTCGCACGCAGCTGGCAAACGTTCCTCGCGACGACGGCCTTGGAGTTCTTGATATACTGCGCCTCGTCGAGCACGCAGAGGTGCCAGTCCTGTTCGCCCAGGATTTCAAAGTCACGGGTGAGCAGGGCGTAGGAAGTGAGAACCACGTCGGCCGCCGGGATCTTCTGATAGAGAGGGGCGCGATCCTTGCCGTGGAGCATGATCACCTTGAGCCGCGGCGTGAACTTTTCCGCCTCCGCGGCCCAGTTGGACACGACCGATGTCGGAGCAACGACGAGCGACGGCCGGCCCGGCTTTTTCGCAACCTCCGCGGCCAGGTGGGCGAGGGTCTGGAGGGTCTTCCCGAGGCCCATGTCATCGGCGAGAATCCCGTGCAACGAATTTTCTGATAGAAACTGCAGCCAACGGAACCCTTCCAACTGATAGTGACGGAGATCGGCCTTCACCCCCTTGGGCAAGGGGCTGGCCGGGATACTGCCGATCTGGCGTAGATTTCGTGAGAGGTCCGCCAGCGCGCGGAGGGTGGCCGAGCCGTCAATGGCGAGTGAATCGGCAACGCCGGCGGCACCCAGGCGGTCGATGCGGACCGGACCATCGCCCACATGGCCCATGAAAAGATGCCGCACCTGGTCCACCAACTCCATCAGGCGGCGGGCGGGAAAACGGATCGCGCCATCTTCGGGCTTCTCGGCAGGAAAAACGAAGTATTCCGGAAACTCCGGCGAATCCGGCGAGGGGAGATTTCGCCGGATGGCCGCAGCGATGATCGGGATGAGGCTCATGCGCCTGCCCTCGATCTCGAACTCGGCGTCGAAGCGGAACCAGTCGATGCCATGGTCCGGATCGGTCTCGATGGTGGGGAAGAAGTTACCCACGTCGTGAACCAGGAGGCCGGTATCGGGATCGATTTCGATGGTCCATCCGCTGGCGCGGAGGGCATCCATCTCCGCGCTCTCCAGCAGGTCGAGCCAGGTGTGGATGTTGGCGTTCACCGGTACGGCGGGGACCACTGCCCGGCGGGTTTCGGCATCCAGCATCTCCCCGGAGAACATTTTGTGCATCGGCTCGAAGCCGATCTTGTGGAGGCTCTTTTCCGCGGCGCGCTCCGTCTTGAGGTCACGTGGCTGGGAGTGGCGGCGGCCATCGCGGATCTCCCAAGCGACGGGAGACTCGTTGTTGGAATGCGGGCGGAGCGCCTTGCCATCACCATAGCGGAACTGGAGGACGCCGTGGATGACCTCGCGTGCATAGTAACCTCTCCCGAGAACCTTCTTGCGGATGCGGAGCGAGGGCTTTGGCGGGACCGGGTCGTGGTCCACGGTTTCCATGGCGACCGGCGGCGGGACCGCGGCGGAAACCGTCTGGAGTTGGCCGGCCAGGAGATCCACCTGGTTGGCGGGAACCGTGGGTCCGTTCATCCACGACGCCATCAGGGCAGGCGGAAGATCACCCGTCAT
>CAXTTX010000574.1:0-2924 GCA_964247045.1 uncultured Verrucomicrobiales bacterium
AAGATGGTCCTGCCGTGGCTGGGTGCCTCGCCGAGGCGGATGGTCCGGGGAATCATCGTGCTGTACATCTGGTCCGGGAAAAAGCGCGAGACTTCCTCGACCACCTGACGGGAAAGGAGGGTGCGGCCGTCGTACATGGTCATGACGATGCCTTCCAAAGTGATGCCCGGATTCGCGTCCGAGCCACGGATCTGGTCGATGACGTGGACGATCTTCGCCAATCCTTCGAGGCCGAACCACTCGCATTGCAGCGGGATCAGGATCTCGTCGGCCGCGGCGAGGGCGGAAGTCATCAGCACGCCGAGCGAGGGCGGGGTGTCGAGGATGCAGTATTCGAAAAGATCGTTCGGCTTGAGGCCCTGCAGGATGTTGCGCAAGCGGGTGAGGTGGTCGTCGCTGCGGGCGAGCTCGATCTCGACGCCCGCGAGGTCCATTTCGGAAGGCACGAGGGAAAGATTCTCCCGACCCGTCGCCAAAATTTGGTTCGCCACCGTCGTCTCGCCGATGAGGACGGGATACATGCTGGAGCCATCCGGCACCTCGATGCCGAGGCCGCTGGTGCAGTTCGCCTGCGGGTCGAGATCGACCAAAAGGACGCGCTGGCCGCGCAGCGCGAGGGCGGCGGAGAGGTTCAGGGCGGTGGTGGTTTTACCCACGCCGCCTTTCTGATTGGCGATGGCAACGACTTTCATGCGGGCTGACTGATGGCCGGGCGGCCGACCGGAGACGGAGCCGGGTGGCCGGAAACGGCGGGAGTCTCCCGTCCCGGCGGGCGGCTTGCAATCAAAACCGGTGGCGGGTGATTCCCAAAACCTCCCACCCGGCTTGTATGCGGGGATTTCACGATTCCCACGGAGCACGGGCCGCGCTTGGATGGGGCATGCGGATCCTGCCCTTCACTTGTGCCGCGGTGCTTTTCCTGGCGCCGGGAATGGATGCCCGCACGGTCGCGGTCGCGGGTTTCCAGGAACTCCTCGCCGCCTGCCAGAAGGCGGAAGCGGGGGACGAAATTGTCCTGGCTGCCGGGACTTACCGCATCGCCGGGAAATCCCGCATCGCCATCGAAGGCCGGCCCGGTCCGGTCACGGTTCGCGGTGCCACGGGAAAAGCGGCGGATGTCATCATCGAAGGCGCCGGACAGGATGACGCTTCCGTGGAAACAGTCTTCGACCTCACCGACTCGCCCGGCTGGACCTTCCGCGACCTGACCACGAGGAACACGTTCTATCATGGCTTCAAGTTCAACGGCGGCTCGGAAAACTGCGTGCTGCGCAATGTGGTCATGCGGGATCATGGGGAGGCGGGGGTGAAGGGGACGAGCGATCCGGCGAAAGGGAAACATCCGGACGGGCTGCTGGTAGAGAAGTGCGACATCGGGTTCACGAAGGAAACGGGTGGGACGCGTGGTGTTGTCGAGGGAGTGGACGGGGTGGCGGTGAAAGGCTGGGTCATCAGGGATTGCCGGTTTACCAATATCCAGAAGGGCGGGGGGACGGCGTATGCGGTTTTCACGAAGGGCAACTCGCTTGAGACGATCATCGAGGGCAACCGTTTCGAGAACTGTTTCATCGGTGCTTCGTTCGGCGGCGGTGGGACGGATGAGCGTTATTTCCGCGATGGTGATCTTTCCTGCGAGCACCGCTGGGGAGCAATCCGCGGGAACGTCTTTGTCGGTTGCACGGATGCGGCAGTCTATATCAACAAGGGCAGTGCGTGCGAGATCACGGACAACACGATGATCGGCTGTGGCATGAACATCCAACTCCGCTACCCGGTTAGCACCGGCCATGTGCGGAACAACGTGGTGAAGGGTCCGACGAGCGAACCGGTGGTGCGAGCCCGTGATGGGGCGGTGGTTCTAACGGACGATGGAAACCGGATTGAGACGCAGCATTGAAGACGCAAGACACAAGACTTGAAGACTCAAGAGAAGAGTGAAGAGGTGGCGAAGTGATCAGAACGATAGAACTGGCGGGCAAGGATATTTGCAGGATTTTGCATGGGAATGGAGGAGAATTGAGGAAGAAGGCGGGGGTAAATTTGTCGATTTTTGTCATTTGCCGTATGAAAACCGTACGAAAGCCGGACAAAACCGTCAAAAATCGGGAAATTTGGAGCAGGAGAGGAAAAGCATGGTGTTTGATAATCAATGGGTTGGGTTTTGGGTGAGGGTGAAATGACAAGGTTTGCCATGTTTTCGGGAGTTGAAATGGATTTTCGGGCGTGAGCGGGCCCAGCGATGAGGCTCGGTAAGGGTGCAAGATAGGACGAAGGGAAGCGTCGTTGGGTGTGGGAGAAGAACTCGATGGGGTGCGGGTTGTCGGGACCAGAAAGGGGCCGTGGTCGGGTGGGGTGAGGTGGTGCATCGGGGCAGATTACCAGAGTGAAGGGCTCCTCTCAACGAACGGACCGTCTGCCAATATGAAAAGTCGTAAAACGCAGAAGGTGAGAGATTGAGATGGCGTGGAATGGCAGAAATCAGGAATTGAGGTGGGGATGGGGGCGTAAATTATTGGACAGGGGGTTATTTGGGGGAGGTCGGGCCGTAGATGGCGTGGGAGAGAGGAGCGGGGAAAGGGACTGGTACGGGGAGGCGTATGGTGGGGTGTGCGTGGTGTTATCTTGCCGAAGCTTTTGTTGGTGGTGGTTGGCCTGGTGACGGGGGTGGGGGCGGAACCGGTGGATGTGTCGGCGGAGTTAGGGAAGTTCACGCAGGACGGGAAGATCCCGGGGCTGGTGGCGGCGGCGGTGCTGGATGGGAAAATCGTCGCCGCGGGTGCCACCGGAGTCCGCAAGGCGGGCGACAAGACGGCGGTGACGGTGAATGACAAGTTCCACATCGGGTCCTGCACGAAGTCGATGACGGGGACGCTGGCGGCGATCCTGGTGGCGGATGGGAAGATCAAGTGGTCGACGACGGTGGG
>CAXTTX010000574.1:2934-3215 GCA_964247045.1 uncultured Verrucomicrobiales bacterium
TGATGCTGCGCTGGATGTTCGTGAACTCGGGCTGACGACGGTGGGGGAGGTTTTTCCAGATCTTGCGATGGACGAGGGCTACAAGAAGGCGACGCTGTTGCAGATGGCATCGAACAGCGGCGGGGTGCCGCATGATGTGTCGCCGGCGCTGTGGTCGAAGCTGGTGACGGATCGCGGAAACCCGGAGGCGCAGCAGCGGACGAGCTTGGTGAAGGCGTTGCTTGAGGCACCGCCGGAATACGCGCCGGGGACGAAGCGGGTGTATTCGAATGGCGGATTCA
>CAXTTX010000575.1:0-3210 GCA_964247045.1 uncultured Verrucomicrobiales bacterium
GCAGGCGCGGGAGCGGGAAAGACCTACTCACTTATCGCCGCATTGAAGAAAATCATCGCTGACCGGGGGCCGGCATTGATCCATGCCGGTCAGCAGGTCGCCTGCATCACCTATACCGAAGTCGCCCGCAACGAGATCGCCCAGGAGATCGAGGAACACCCTGCGATTCTCGTCAACACGATCCACGGGTTCGGCTGGGCGTTCATGTCCCGCTTCCAAAAGCACCTCCGCGAAATGGTTGCGAAACAGGAAAACCGACAGGAAGCAATAGAGGCGGCCGGTGGCATCTTTGATCAGACGGTCGAATACGGCTTGGGCTTCTTCGGCATCGACGAGCACCGGGTCACGCTCCACCACGACGACATTCCCAGATTCCTGGCGACGCTACTGTCCAACAAGAAGTTTCAGGGGATTTTCAGAAGCCTCTACCCGGTGCTCTTTATCGACGAGTATCAGGACACCGATCCACTGGTCATGACCGCCTTGTCGGAAAATTTCTTAGCGGGTGGGGCAGGGCCGATTATTGGGTTGTTCGGCGATCACTGGCAGACGATCTATCGTAAGGACTACCAGCTGGCCGCCTTCCCCAACGTGGAAGGCATCGAGAAGGGCTCCAATTTTCGGTCTGTCCCAGTCATTGTCAATGTCCTTAACCAGCTTCGGCCAGAGCTGACGCAGGGGGTAGACGATGAGACGGCTGCAGGCGAAGCCCGTTTTTTTTACTGCAACGCTTACTCAGGCGCTCGCGAGGACTCTCGCAACGGGAAGCAGGAACTGCCTCGCGAAGCGCATGCCGATTTCATACAGAGGTTACAGGCCAAACTTGTACAGGAAGGCTGGGACTTCGATCCCCAGAAGACCAAAATCCTACTTCACACATAACGCGATCGCGGCCGAGCGTGGTTATCCAAATCTCGCCGCGATTTTTGAGTACAACGAAGCCTTCGCGAAGAAGGAGGACGCGACGATAGCGTTTCTCGCGGATGTCGTGGAGCCGGTTTGCCAAGCATATGTCGGTGGCAGTACCGGCGAGATGTTCCGCCTGTTGGGGGGCGCCCCAACGATCCGAAAGCCAGCCGACAAAGCCGACTGGCGGGCGCAGATGGATCATCTTGTGAAGCTTCGCGCGGAGGGAACGATCGGGGAGGTTCTCGACCTGCTCAAGAACACCAAGCGTCCGCGCATTGCTGATCACGTTGCGAAGCGGGAAGAGGATATCGCGCAGCTTGAGGCGGAACCGGCAGAGGGTGAATCCAAGGCCGTCAGACGCCATCTCAACCTTAGAGACGTAGCCTACAAGGAGCTCGTTGCCCTTGTCGCGTTCATCAACGGCTTTACGCCGCTTGCAACCCAGCACAGTGTGAAAGGTGCGCAGTTCAAAAATGTTCTCGTCATCTTGAGCGCGGGTTGGAACCACTATAATTGGCCCAGGTTTTTAGACTACTTAAATACCGGCAGGATACCTGAAAAAGAGCGGGCGGGCTTTTATCGCGCACGAAATCTCTTCTACGTCGCAGTCTCACGACCTGAAAAGAGATTGGCGGTTTTGGCAACTCAAACTTTGAGTGATAGTGCGCTCGCAGCCGCCGAAAAGTTGTTTGGGGCGAGCAATGTCCTACCACTAGCAGAAGGCTGAAAATTGTCCAACCCCGTTGCCATCACCTCAACCATCAACCATCAATAGAGAGGCCTCTCCGTCGGATTGGATACATTCAGGGGAGCATGTCAGATCACGCCCGGTGTCACATTTTGGCAAGCAGCCACGGCCGCGTCGTTGTTGTCGCCAACGCCAGGGGCGGGATAAAGACAAGGCTATGCAAGTGGCTGGTATCTTTCTTGAGCGAAACGCGATCCATGTCGCAATTGCTGACATCTCGCCCGGTACCCATCGCCATACCATCGAATTTGCAGAGACGATCCGATTCACGCCAGACAATGCCATCACGGCTCTTCGGAACCTGGCCCGCGATCTGACCAGGGGAAAAGTCAACCTGAAAGCTGTCGGTATCGGCTGCTACGGCCCCTTCGAGAGGCTGGGAGCGGATCGCCAATCCGAAGGATACGGAAAGCTTCGCGCCAAGACGGCCGAGCCGTTTGCCGGAGCTGACCTGCCTGCCCTGTTTCAGAAAGAAATGGGCCAGCACGATTTTCCCATCATCGTGCAATCGGATGCCAACGTTCTGGCGCTGGGGGAGGCCTATCTGGCACACCTCGACGATGACGATGTGTTGGTGTCTCTCCTTCTCAGCGAAGGGATCGGTGGAGGGTTTGTCGCAGGTCGGCGCTTGCTAGGCGCGCTTCATCCGGAAATGGGCCTTCTCCATGTTGATATGCGTGTGGATGACCCTTTGTGGAAAATCAGGCGCGAGCGAAGAAGCCGGATTAGCCTTCAGCAGATGTGTGCCATTCCGGCGATGCTGGACCGCGCGCGCCAGCTAAGGAAGGAGAAGGAACTCGACATTCCCAATCCCCGCCACCTGGATGACATTCTAGCGGTGGAGCATCCCCGGCTATGGCCGGTCGTGGCGGATTACGTGGCGCAGCTTTGCCTGACCTGCACCGCAATCCTTAGCCCCAGGAACATCGTTTTGTGCGGGCCACTCATCCGTCATTTTCATTTCATCGACGAGGTTAACGACTGTTTTCGAAAATCCATGCGAGCGCGGCGGGATGGAGACATTGATTTTACCTACGAACACCTTGAAAAGCCAAACTATATTCGGGGACCCGCCGAGGATGGGCCGCTGCCAGCCCTTGAAGGATGCGTGATCTTGGCTATGCGCGGATTACCCAATATTCTAACCCTGGCAAGAGGTTAGGCGAGATGGCACCCCGCCCCAAGCGAATGGAGGAAGGCCAGCAACCCCAGGCACGGCAAGCATTTGCCGATTTAAGGCCCTTTAGTGAATGGGTCGAGGGCGGAAATTCTGGCAATAAGGCTCCAGATCATGTAAAATACCCAAATAACGAGACTAATTTCGGGCGTGAGCGTGTAGTAATAGACAAAACTGAATTTATACAATTCTGTGTATCCAGGGGCGTTTCAGAAAAGACTGCCGAGGCGGCTTTCGCCCCCATCGCCAAGGAGATCGAGCGCTCCTCATCGGCGAGGGCGCAGTGGGCAAAGGCAGCGAAACCGGAACGGGTCATACAGCCGGGCTGGCCGCCTGAAACATACGTCGAGGCGCATCGCGCGCATGGCTGGAACAT
>CAXTTX010000576.1:0-3192 GCA_964247045.1 uncultured Verrucomicrobiales bacterium
CACCGCTGGCATCGACTGGAAGCCGCGCGAGAAGATCCAGGTCCGCCTCGAGGGGGGAGCCGAACGCCGCACGACTCAGAACGGAACTGACACCAACCCCGTGCTCGAAGGCCGCATCGACTGGACACCCCGCAAGGGCACCACGTTGTTCCTTGCCGGCTACCAGCGCGAGGAGGCCTCCGCCTATTCCGCTGGACAAAACTACAACGTGAAGGGCTTCACCGCCGGGCTCTCGCAACGCCTCGGCGAGAAATGGACCCTCAATCTGGAAGGCGGCCAGGAACAAGCCACCTACACCCAGGTCGCCGGCTCGGGCACCGCCGGACGCAAGGACAAGATCTGGTACGTCCGTCCCTCGCTCGGCTACACCATCAAGAAAGACCTCGAACTCTCGATTTTCTACCGGGCTGCCGACAATAGTTCGACATCCCGTGACTTTGGCTACGCTGACCGGATGGCGGGCGTGGAATTGAACTACCGGTTCTGAACGATCATGAATTTCAAAGCATCCACCTTCCTTTTGCTCCTCCTCGCGCTGTTCGCACCGCTGGTGGCGTCCGCCCAGCCGGGCGAGCGTTCGTCCGGGGTCATCGGCCGCATGGACAATGTGGAGATCCGGGTTTTCCGCGAGGATGACCTCACCACCCGCGGCCAGCTCTCCGGTGACGGTACCATTTCGATGCCGTTGATCGGTTCCGTCCGCCTTGAGGGCCTCACCACCGACCAAGCCGCGACGGCGATCACCCGCAAGCTGGCCGACGGCTATCTGGTGAAACCGGAAGTCAGCGTCTCCATCGAGGCGCGCATCCGCAAGACGGTCACCATCCTTGGCCAGGCCCAGCGTCCCGGTGTCTTTGAATTGCCCGCGCATCGCCAGCTCACCGTCGTCGAGGCGATTGGCATGGCCGGTGGCATGACCCGCATCGCCAATGGCAAAAAGATCAGCCTCAAGCGCGGCTCCGACGGCAAAATCCAGATCGTAAACCTCGCGGAGATCACCAAAGGACAGGGGAAGGACATTCCCTTGCGCGATGGTGATGTCATCACCATTCCGGAAAGCCTGTTCTGAATTTTCCTGATTCCTTGATTTCCCTTTCCCTTCCCCCCGATGTCCCTCACCCCCCCAAAATCACACTTGCTCGGATCGCCGGCGCCGCAGCTTCCCGCTGCCGGCGGATCGGATCCGACGTATTTCCTGCCGAAGGTGGAATCGGGACGCCTGTTGGGAATCATCCTGCGCCGCGGCTGGATCGTAGTCCTTTTTGCGCTGCTCGGGGCGGTGGCCCTCTATGGTTTCGCGGCACGCATGCCGAAGACTTATCGGGCCTATGGTTCGGTCTTCGTGAATAGCCAGGCACCGGTCATCCTCGACATCCGCGCTGTCGCGCCGGAAGAGACGCGTGACCTTGAACAAATGCGTTCCGTTGAGCAGGGAATGTCCACCTCCACCTTGCTCATGCGCGTCCTGCAGGCAAATGGACTGGACAAAGATCCGTCCTTCGCACCGAAGGGCACGGGCCCGGAAGCGCTGCTCGGCAAGTTCGCCAGTCTCGTGAAAATCGAGCTTGAGCGTGGCACCCGGATCATCAAGATCCAGGTGGAAGACACGGATCCGACAAGGGCCCAACGCCTCGTTGTGTCGCTGGTCGAAGAATACCAGAGTTGGACGAACGAGCGCCAGGTCGGCATCACCAAACAGGCCAGCGAGGGCCTCAAGCGTGAGGAAGAGCGGCTCACCGAACGCATGGCCCTCTCCGCGATGAAGCTGCAGGAATTCCGCGAGACCCATCCGGTTCCCGGTCTGGAAGATCTCGACAGCGGCACCCCGGTCCGGGATTCGCTCACGGCCCTTAACAGCCAGCTCACCGAGGCCACGGCGGCCCGTCTCAAGCTGGAGTCCGAGTTCGAAACTTACGCCAAGTTCGACTCCTCCAAGGCGGAAGCGCTCTCGGGAATGGAATCGTCCGAACGTGGCACCGAGGTGCTCGCACAGGTCCGCGCGATCCAACAGAAGGAAACGGAATTCAGCCGCATCAAGGAGCGCTACCTTTTCAAGCACCCGGTTTACAAGGAGATGGCCAACGAGATCGCCGTGATGAAGGCGAACCTCACGGAAACCGTCCGTGCCGCCGGTCAATCGCTGGAGCAGCGCTACCGCGTCGCCAAGGAAAACGAGCTCAAGCTCTCCAGCCAAGTCGCGCAGGCGCGTGACAGCGCGGTTGGAGTCGAGGGCATCCGCGAGCAATTCCGTGCCTTGGCACGTGAGGCCGAAGCGGACCGCACGCTCCATGATTCCGTCGCCCAGCGGCTGCGGGAAACCACCCTGGCCGCCTCCGTCCCGAGTTCCGTCCTGCGTTGGGAAAACCTGCCGATGCTGCCGGAGAGCCCGCACAGCCCCCGCAAGATCGTGTTTGCCGCCGTCGGCCTGTTCACGGGTTTCATGGGCGGGCTGATGCTGTTGGCCGGGCTGGAACTGGGAGACCGCAAGGTCCGCGATCCCGCCGCCGCTGCCCGGGCGACCGGTTCTCCGCTCGTTGCCAGGCTGCCTCGCATCCAACACTCGGGCGATGGCATGATCCTTCTATCCGATCCTGCTTCCATCGGCGCGGAGGCTTTCCGCCGCATGCGCTCCGTGCTGGCCCCGCCACCCGGCAGCAGCACCGCCCGCACCGTGCTTTTCACCAGCGCCACGGCAGGCGAGGGTAAGTCGTTCTGTGCCCTGAACTACGCCACCTCGCTGGCCATGCAGGGCCACCGCACCCTCCTGTTGGACGCGGACCTGCGCCAGCCGGGACTCAGCCGCCAGCACCTCGCCGGTGCTTCGGATGAATCTGGACTCGGCGGCTATCTGGCTGGAAAAACCGACCCCTCCGAGGCCTGTTTCACCACCGCGCTGCCTAATCTCTATCTGCTTTCCTCCGGCCCGCTCCGCAAGGATGCCTCCGAACTCCTGGCTGGAACCCGCTTTCCCTCCTTGCTGGAGGAGGCCTACCGATGGTTCGACCGCGTGGTTATCGACACCCCGCCCATCCTCGCCGCCAGCGATATGCTCGCCATCGCCCGCTACGCGGACCGCACCTGCATGGTCGTCCGGGAGCAGGGCAGCGACCGCCGCGAGCTGAAGCGCGCCGCCGACATGGTTCGCTCCTCCGGCGGAACTTTGGTCGGTTTCATTTGGAATGAATCCGATGC
>CAXTTX010000577.1:0-3159 GCA_964247045.1 uncultured Verrucomicrobiales bacterium
CACCAGGACAGGCCCCGCCCCCACCAACAGCAGCACGCACAGCGGCCCCAACGGCGCGAGAAACATCATAACGTGGTCCGCACCCAGCATCCCGGCGGCGATCAGCCCCGCCACGAGCGTCAGGAGCACTCCCTGCCCCAGACGTGGGAAATTGAAGGGTTCTTTTGGCATTCCTGCTCGGCGGTTGTGATTTGGATCCTTCGGGACTTCCCGGAGATGACTCCACCTTGGGGAAACCGGTCATCAACGCCAATCCCAAAACTTCACCCCCAGCCCCCCCCTTTCCCCCATTCTCCTTTGCAGACGGACACTCTTTGAAATCTATCTAACACCATCTCATCCACACCCATTTCCATGGTCAACCGCCCCGATTCCTGATATCCCCCGGGAATCTCCCGGAAAACCTTCCCTGCCGCCAACACCACCATCCAACCCCTGATTCCCATGTCCACCATCCACGCCTACGCCGCGAAATCTGCCAAAGGTTTGCTCGAACCCTACAGCTTCGATCCCGGTCCGCTCGGGCCCGAAGATGTCGAAATCCAGGTCAGCCATTGCGGCATCTGCCACTCCGACCTCTCCATGCTCAACAACGACTGGGGCATGTCGCAATTCCCCTTCGTCCCCGGCCACGAAGCCACCGGCACGGTGGTCGAATTGGGCGCGCACGCGAAAGGCTTGAAAATCGGCCAGAGCGTCGGCATCGGCTGATCCGCCTTCAGTTGCCTGAGCTGTCCGCAATGTTTGTCCGGCAACCACAACCTCTGCCCCACCACCCAGCCCACCATCGTCGGCCGCCACGGCGGCTTCGCCACCCGCCTGCGCGCCCAATGGCCATGGGTCCGCCCCCTTCCCGAAGGCGTCGATCCCGCGAAAGCCGGCCCCCTCCTCTGCGGCGGCATCACGGTCTTCACCCCCTTGCTTGCCTACGACCTTTCCCCCACCTCCCGCGTCGGCATCATCGGCATCGGTGGCCTCGGCCACATGGCCCTTCAGTTCGCCAACAAATGGGGCTGCGAGGTCCACGCCTTCACCACCAGCGACAGCAAGGAAGCCGAAGCCCGCTCACTCGGCGCACATCACGTCCACAACACCAAACGCGATGGCGTCTTGAAAAAACTCGCCGGCAGCCTCGACCTCATCATCTCCACCATCAACGTCCCCCTCGACGTCCCCGGCCTGCTCGACACCCTCGCGCCGAAGGGCCGCCTGCACGTCGTCGGTGCCGTCCTGGAACCCATGCGGGTCCCCGCCCTCAGCCTCATCTTCGGCCAGAAATCCTTGGCCGGCTCGCCCACCGGCAGCCCCTCCGCCATGGACCGCATGCTCGACTTCAGCGCGCGCCACGCCATCGCCCCCGTTACCGAAACCTTCCCCATGTCCAAGGTCAACGAGGCCTTCGAACACCTCCGCTCCGGCAAGGCCCGTTACCGCATCGTCCTCGAAAACGACCTCGTTTGAGCCCCGCCCGGGAATCTCGTCCCTCCCGCCCGGACGGAAACCCCGGCGCTATCCACGACATCCTCGTTAGAGCTCCCCGGCGGCCGATATACCTGTCCGATCGGACAGTATACATTTTTGTACCTTGTCAGGGAAATTTCGGCCCCTCACCCTGCGTAAACCCGTCCGGACAAAACCCGCCCTGACGCCCAAAAGCCCCACCTCTCCCGAAATGTCTTTCCCCGCAGTGAACGAAAATATCGGCCGCTATCGCTGGACCATCTGCGGCCTCGTTTTCGCCGCAACCACCATCAACTATCTGGACCGCAACGTCCTCGGCCTGCTCAAGCCCGTCCTGTCCAAGGAAGGCGTCTTCGGCGCCCTCAAGGCGGACCAGGAACTGAACTACGCGAACGTCGTCATTTGCTTCCAAATCGCCTACGCGCTCGGCCTCCTCTTTGTCGGGCGGATCATCGACAAGGTCGGCACCAAGTCCGGCTACGCCTACTCGCTCATCGGCTGGAGCCTCGCCGCCATCGGCCATGCCTTCGGCCACCACACCTGGAGCTTCGGCATGTGGCGCGCCGCCCTCGGCGTGACGGAAGCTGGCAACTTCCCCGCGGCTAACAAAACCATCGCCGAGTGGTTCCCGAAAAAGGAACGCGCCTTCGCCACCGGCCTCTACAACTCCGGCGCGAACGTCGGCGCCATCGTGGCTCCTCTCGTGGTTCCGGGCATCGCCGCCGCCTGGGGTTGGGAATGGGCCTTCATCATCACCGGTGTCGTCGGCTTCACCTGGCTCTTCTTCTGGTACAAGATGTACGACACCCCCGCGGCCAAGCTGGAGAACGGCCAGCTCTCCCAGGCGGAATACAACTTCATCCATAGCGACGCGGACGAACAGGAAGCCGAAAGAATCGCCCTCGCCGCCGGTGGCAAGGTTTCATGGGGCAAGCTCCTCACCTTCCGCCAGACCTGGGCCTTCGTCGCGGGCAAGTTCCTCACCGACCCCATCTGGTGGTTCTTCCTCTTCTGGCTGCCCGCCTTCCTTGACGGTGAGAACGCGCGCAAGATCGCCGCCTACACGCTCGCCAACCCCGGCTTCACCGGCGACAAGACCACCGTCCCCGGCGTCATCGCCTGGCCCGTCGCCATCGCTCTCATCTACACGGTCTCCACTTTCGGCTCCATCTTCGGCGGCTGGCTGCCGAAATACCTCATCAACACCGGCATGACGGCCAACAAGGCCCGCAAGCTCACGATGTTCCTCATCGCGTTGCTCCCGCTCTCCGTCCTCTTCGCCTCCCGCCTCGGTGAAATCAACACATGGCTCGCCGTCGTGGTCATCTCGATCGCTTGCGCCGGACACGCGGCCTGGTCCGCCAACATCTTCACCACCGTTTCCGACATGTTCCCGAAACGCGCCGTCGCCTCCGTCACCGGCATCGGTGGCATGGCCGGCGCCATCGGCGGCATCCTCATCGCCCGCGCCGCCGGCCTCCTCCTCGCGCACTACACCGCGCTTGGCAAGGCGGAGCTCGGCTACGGCATCCTCTTCGTCGTCTGCGGCACCGCCTACCTCGCCGCATGGATCATCATGCACCTCCTCGTCCCCAGGTTCAAACCGGTCATCCTCTGATAGATCCGCAAGGACCTCCAAGGCAGGGACCGTTATCCCTTGTACAGACCGGGTACATAGGTAACACTTGTTCGGGGACA
>CAXTTX010000578.1:0-3138 GCA_964247045.1 uncultured Verrucomicrobiales bacterium
GCCTTGCATGCCTTCGTCAAAGGCGAACATGAAGAGCGTGCCGAAGCCGAGCAGCACCATGAGCGCCAAAACCATTCCGATAACCCCCGGGCCGCGCCCGCTGGACATCATATCCGAAAATGACATATGGGAGAATTAGAGAAAGTTACTTGGCCTGATACTTGACCTTGTAGGAATCGAACTCGCCCTGGAGGGAGCGCTTCCGGGCTTCCAGCGTGGAGACCTCGGACTCGAGGGAGGCAATCTCGGTGTTCTGCTTGGAAGCGAGTTGTTTCGCGTCGAAAAGATCCGAGGAAACGTCGGGCGGCAGGTTCTTGAGGCGCTCCTCGACGAGGAGGAGGTCACCTTTGAGGCGGGCGATTTCCGCCTTCTGCTTCTCGCGTTTCTCGACCATGGCGGGATCCTCGCGGCAGGAGACGGCGAGGACGGCAAGGAGCATGAGGGCTCCGGGGCGAATGAAGGATTTCATCAGTTGGTAAGGGCGTTATCGATTGAAGATTTCTTTTTGGACTCCGGGGCGTAATTGTAGCGGTCATACCGCTGGATGCGCCGGTCAGTGGTATAGTTGCGAACGGAGTAGCACGGAGCACTATAGTAGGTGCGGTAGTTGTAGTAGCCGCCCGAGTAATAGCGGCGGTAAGGACGGTAAGAGTAATACGACGAGGAGCGTCCGAAACCGCGCGACGGCTGGGCGAGGGAACGGTTCGCGGAAGAGGCGAGCACACGGGCGGAGGCCAGGGCGCGCTCGGCGCGGGCCTCGCTGGCCTTGGCACTGGCGAGGACGGTATCCTGGCGCTTCTCCGCGGCCATGGAGGCGAGGCGGGTATCGAGCCAGCGCTCGTAGTTGGCCACGGCCCGCTCTTCCTGCTTGCGGGCAGCCATGGCGCGTTCGGTATCGATGCCGAAGTGGGCGCGTTGTTCGGCGCTCAGGTCATCAAAGGCGAGGCGGGCGGAACCGTCCGCATGACGGATGGCAACGCCGATGTCCGAGACGGAAACGACTGAGACGTCCTTGTAGGATTTGCCGGTGGGTGTTTGAATGGCGGCGAACTTCTCACCGACAGCCTTGAGGCGCAGATCGCGGAGGACCGTTTCGCGGAAGGCGGGGAGATCGTTTTCAAGGTTGGCAACTTCCTCGCGGAGGCTGGCGCTCTGGTCGCGGAGGGCGATGAGTTTGGCGTTGGTATCGGCGGCTGCGGCCCGCATCCTTTCGAACTCGGCGAGGCCATTGTTGGTGGCCTTCTCGATGCGGAGTGTCTTGAGGGCGAGGTTCTGGCTGAGTTCGATGCGCTGTTGCTCACCTTGCCACCATGCAGCCTTGTTTTCCGGGTTGTCACAACCCACCGAAAGCAGGGCCGTGGCGCCTGCCAAACCGAATGCAAATGCACGTAGGGGGGTGTTTTTCATCTTTGGGAAATTTAATGGAATCTTTACCGGAGGGTCAATGCTATTCGTGCAAATTCACGGTAAATTCACAGTTAGAGATGGGCGGTGAAAAGAGTGCCGAAATGAGCAGGAGCCGCGGAAATCCCCACGATTCCTTGAGTAGATGGAACTGGCGGCGGAAACATTCATGAAAATCGTATGAAGATGGAAAAGGTTCCGGCAACGGTTCCGCCACGAGGGGAGGTATTTTGACAATCCGTGGTTTTCGGCAGAGCGCGCGGGGGGGGATTCGGGAAGGGGTGGGATCACTGGAAATATCGGGGCCGGGGCATAGGGATTTTTCCTATGGCCGCCGTTCTCCCAAGGTGCTGCAGTGGCTGAATTCCGGCATCCACCTGGGGCGGGGAGCGTTGCCGAAGTGAATGGGGCATAGCGGGTGGGTGTAGTGATTTTCCTGAATTTCCATAAGAAACTTTCCTAGATCCGTGGGGTTCCAGAAAGTCCTGAGCCATGATCGCTGCCAACCGACCCGAGAGTTTCAACCTGGATGTCACTGACGAGGAATTCGTTGCCCTGCACGCTGCCGCGTCCGCGGAAGGGCTGGAGGTGAATGATTTCATCGTGGCGACGCTGCGGAAGCACGCGGAAATCCTCCGCGAGATGCGGGTGAGTGGGAACCCGCATGGAGGGACCATGACGGGGATTCCGGAGGCGGTGCGGTGAAGCGTGGGAAGGAAGGTCGGGGCGAGCCCTAACAACCCCCGAGAGATTTAGCCGGTTAATTCGTTGTGAATCGACGGAATGAGGCGATGCTGCGGCTTCCTGCCGCCGGATTTCAATTCCTCCTATTACCCCATGATTCTTGATGCCACCTGCAAGCTCGCTTACGAGCTGACCGAGAACGTGCCGACGGTGTTCATGCTGCGGCCGCGCAGCGGGTGGGCGCAGTGGGTGATGCGGGAGGACTTCCACATCCACCCGATGGTGCCGGTGGAGGAGTTCGTGGATTTCTACGGGAACCTCTGCCAGCGGCTGGTGATGCCGCCGGGAGAATTCCATGTGTATGTACAATACCGGGTGAGGGTGCCGGATTTCATTCCGGTGAATCCGTATGCGCCGCTGACGGCGATCGAGCAACTGCCGGCGGACGTGATGCACTACCTGCTGCCGAGCCGGTATTGCCAGAGCGATCTGCTGGGTGATCTGGCACTGCAGGTGGTGGGGAACACGTTCCGGAACTATCAGCAGGTGGCGCTGATCCATGACTGGATCCACTCGAACATCCAGAACGTGCGCGACACGAGCGACTCGTCGACCTCGGCGATGGACACGGTGAACACGCGGCGCGGGGTGTGCCGGGATTTCGCGCACCTGGGGATCGCGCTGTGCCGGGCGAGGAATATTCCGGCGCGGATGGTGGTTGGCTTTTTGCAAGGTCTGGAACCGATGGATCTTCACGCGTGGTTCGAGGCGCACATCGGCGGGCAGTGGTATACGTTCGATGCGACGCAGGGGCTGACGCAGGGGAACCGGATCGCGGTGGCCTATGGGCGGGACGCGGCGGATGTGGCGCTGGCGACGCTGTTCGGGAATTTCACGATGACGGAGATGTATGTGACGGTGGATGAGACGGTGTTTTGAAGAAGTGCCGAGTGATGAGTGAGCAGTGATCAGATAGAAGAGATTCGCGGGCGGGGCGAGTGATCCCTAGGGGATGTTGAGGAACTTGAGCATGAGTTCGTCGGTGGATTC
>CAXTTX010000579.1:0-3115 GCA_964247045.1 uncultured Verrucomicrobiales bacterium
AAAGCGGGTATTCGATGCCCTCGAGCTGGCGGGCGATGTCGTCTTTGGCCTGGCCGGTGGGAAGGGCGGGCGGGGCGTAGGGATTGGTGGGATCCATGGGGGGATGGATAGCGCGGGTGGGAGGGAAAGCCAAGCGCGGGGTGGGAGGGGAACGTTATTGGTTATGGGTTAAAAGTTATTGGGGAAGAGGGTTGGATTGAAGAGGACGCAATGGGACCGACAGCGGACATGGATTTCCCGGAGCGGAATCAAAGGCGCAAAGGTCGCGCGAAGGAAGAGAGGGGTTGGGGGGATGAAGCGAAACGCAATGGGAGCGACAGCGGACATGGACGGAGCGAAGCGTAGTCAAAGGACGCAGAGTTCGCGGAGGGAAGAGTGTGGAGGATATGATTTTCCTACCGGGGCGGTGGGGCCGAACGGCATCGTCGCAATGGGATGGGCAGGAATGTCCATCCTCCTTACGGCTCCGCCGGGCCTAACAGGCTGGGATGCAGGCCTTCAGATCAAACCCTCGCGGGTGGGGCGACCGGCTGGATATTATGGCGGGGGAGGCCGCCGGCCGCTCCACTCAAGGGCGTGAAAAGGCTGGAGCTGGTGAGGTCGGGTAATGGGTTGGTGGGGGGGAACTCTCACTTCGCTCCGGCTTGCGGGTAGTCCAGGAGAGCAGCAACACGGTCGCCATTATGGCCACCACGTAGAACTGAACTTTCTGTTCGACCCACGGCACCTTTTCTTGCACGGGCGGGATGATGGGACAGAAAGGGGGATTCGCGCAATTGGGAGTAATCCCTCGTAAGGAGTAGGGAGAAACCCTATATTTCGGGTAGGTGGAGGCAAAAAAGTAGCACTTTTAAGAATCAAGGTCCCTGCTTTTTCAGAGAGGCTCCAAGGTTGTTATTGGAAGGAGGGCTTTGCCTTCAAGGCGCTGCCGGTGGGGGATGAAGGGTGGTTGGAGACGAATTCGACGGTGCCTTCGGCGACGAGGGTGCCGCCGTGGATGCCACCACCGGGGCCGAGCTCGATGACCCAATCCGCTGCGGCGATGACATCGAGGTGATGCTCGACGACGAGGACGCTGTGGCCGAGGTCGCGGAGTTTGAAGAAGGCGGCGAGGAGGAGCCCGACATCGCCGAAGTGGAGGCCGGTGGTGGGCTCGTCGAACAGATAGAGGGTGTGTGGTGCCTGGGGGCGGGCGAGTTCGACGGCCAGCTTGAGGCGCTGGGCCTCGCCGCCGGAGAGGGTGTTGGCGGGCTGGCCGAGCTGGAGGTAGCCGAGGCCGAGTTCCTCCAGAATTTGCAGGATGTGGTGGATCTTGGGAATCGGGCGGAAGAAGGCGCGGGCCTCGCTGACGGATAGCTCGAGCACGGCGGCGATGGATTTGCTCTTGTAGGTGACCTCCAGGGTTTCGCGGTTGAAGCGGCGGCCATTGCAGGCGGGGCAGGGGACCCAAGCGTCGGGCAGGAAGTGCATTTCGATCTTCAGGCGACCGTTGCCCTGGCAGCGTTCGCATCGGCCGCCGGAGGCGTTGAAGCTGAAACGGGTGGCGGCGTAGCCGCGTTGTTTGGCAAGCGGCAGCTTGGCGAAGAGTTCGCGGACGAGATCGAAGACGCCGGTGAAGGTGGCGGGATTCGAGCGCGGGCTGCGGCCGATGGGGGATTGGTCGGCGACGACGACCTTGCCGATGTGTTCGAGGCCCTCGATGGAGTCGTGGGCACCGGGTGTTTCGCCGGAGCCATTGAAGTGGCGGGCGAGGGCGCGGCGGAGGATGTCATCGGCGAGGGTGGACTTGCCGCTGCCGCTGGGGCCGGTGAGGCAGACGAGGCGGCCGAGGGGGATGGAGATGTCGAGGTTCCGCAGGTTGTGCTCGCGGGCGTTGCGGATGACGAGGTGATCCGGTTTGTTAGATGGGGAGGGCCTGGCGGGGGTAGGCGGGATTTCACCGCGCAGCCATTGGCCGGTGGGGGAATCGATGGTGCCGGGTTTGCCGGCGGCGAGGACGTGGCCACCGGCGTGGCCCGCGCCGGGGCCGATATCGATGAGCCAATCGGCAGCGCGGATGATTTCCTCGTCATGCTCGACGACGACGACGGTGTTGCCGATGTCGCGGAGGCGAGTGAGGGCGCCGATGAGGCGGGCGGTATCGGCGGCATGGAGGCCGATGCTCGGTTCATCGAGGACATAGATGACGCCGGAGAGACCGGCGCCGAGCTGGGTGGCGAGGCGGATGCGCTGGGCCTCGCCGCCGGAGAGGGTGCCGCTGGCGCGGTTCAGGGTGAGGTAGTCGAGGCCGACTTCTGTTAGGAAGGCGAGGCGGGAGAGGACATCGCCGGCGAGGCGCTGGCAGATTTCAGCTTTTGTGGGATCGGGTTGGAAGCCGGAGAGCCAGGACATGGCATCGGCGACGGAGAGGGAGCAGAAGTCCTGGATGCCGAGCCATCCGCTGGAAGCGGATGGTTCAGTGCCGAGTGAGCAGTGAGCAGTGATCAGAGAAGAAGCAGATCCTGTGGTGGGAGACTTTGGGGCGGTTCGGGCCGGGGTCTTGGTGGTGGACTGCCCCCGCCGGACCGCTCGGAGATCGGTCCCTGCCTGAAGAGAAGAGCCTTGGATTTTGACGGCGAGCCATTCGGGTTTGAGGCGCTGGCCGTGGCAGGTTTGGCAGGGGCGGTGGGCGAGGTATTTGGAGAGCTTGCGGCGGGTGATTTCGGACTTGGCCTCGAGGTAGCGCTTGAGGGTTTTGTCGGGGTCCATGCCGTCCTCGAGGAGGGCGGGATCGCAGAAGCGTTCGGTGCCAAGGCCTTCGCAGGATTCGCAGGCTCCGAGGTGGGAGTTGAAGGAAAAGTGCTTCGGCGAGAGGTCGTCGACCATGAAGCCGGTGCGCGAATTCCGGTAGGAAGTTTGAAAGGCGATGTCGCGCCAAGCGTCATTGGCCGGTTCTTGGACGGTGACGCGGGCCTCGGTGCCACACATGCGGAGCGCGGTTTCGACGGAGTCGGCGAGGCGGCTTTCGACTCCGGGACGGATGACGAAGCGATCGACGACGATTTCCACGGAGGCGGCTTCGTCAGGCCACTTGGCGGCGGCTTCCTCGATTTCCAGGACCTCGCCATCGAGGCGG
>CAXTTX010000580.1:0-2201 GCA_964247045.1 uncultured Verrucomicrobiales bacterium
TATCCCGGGCAATGTCGGTGGCGCGCTGCGCATGAACGCGGGCGCGATGGGGCTGGAAACCTTCGAGCAAGTGGTGCGCGTGACTTTCCTGGACGAGGACGGTGTGATCCGCACGCGCGAGCGCGAGGAGATCGTCACCCAGTATCGCAACGTGCCGGAACTGCGGCGGAATTTCGCGCTACAGGCGGTTTTCAAAGGCAAGCCGGACAGCACCGCCAACATCAAGGAACGCTGGGATGCCTCGCGCGAGAAGCGCAAGAGCACCCAGCCGGTCGCCGCTTCGGCAGGCTGCACTTTCAAGAACCCGGAGGAGATTCCGGCCGGGCGAGTGATCGACTCCATGGGTCTGAAGGGCACCACTTGCGGCCACGCGGCGATTTCCGAGGTCCACGGAAACTTCGTGGTCAACCAGGGCGGTGCCACGGCGCTGGAGATCCTGACCCTCATCGAGTTCATCCAAGACAAGGCGAAGGAAGAACGGCACGTGGATTTGGAAACGGAAATCAAGATTCTCGGCGAGGACGAGGCCGCGTTTTGAGTATGGAAGTGCGAAAGGAAATCATCTCATGCTGAGCAACAAGAAGATCGCGGTTTTGATGGGTGGCCCCGGTTCCGAGCGGGCTGTTTCACTCGCGTCCGGCAACGCGGTGCTGAAGGCGCTGCAAAGCCTCGGGCTCGATGCCGTGGCAGTCGATGTCACGACGACGGAAATCCAACTGCCGGAAGGCACGGACCTCGCCTTCAACGTCATCCACGGCACTTTCGGGGAGGATGGGCAGTTGCAGGACGCGCTGGAGAAACTCGGCGTGCCCTACACCGGCGCGCGGGCGAAGAGCAGCCGACTGGCTTTCGACAAGAACCTGGCCAAGGAGAAATTCGTGGCCGCCGGCGTGCCGACGCCGCGCGCTGAAATCCTCGATCTTTCCCAAGGGCCGGCGCTGCCGTCTTTTCCCGCGCCTTTCGTGGTGAAGCCACCGCGGGAAGGTTCCAGCGTGGGCGTGCACATCGTTCGCGAGCAGAAGGACGCCGAGGCGGCCATCGCGGATGCCGCGAAATACAGCAAAGACATTCTCATCGAGGAGTTTATTTCCGGCAAGGAACTCACGGTTGGCATCCTGAACGGCAAGGCGCTGCCGATCGTCCACATCGCCCCACCCGATGGCGTGTATGACATGGCAACCAAGTATCCGTGGCTGAGCGGCGCGTCCAAGGGCAGCGACTACTTTTGCCCGGCCGACCTGGATGAGGCGACCACCCGGGCCGTGCAGGAAGCGGCGCTCGCGGCGCACAAGGCGCTGGGCGTGGAAGTTTATTCCCGTGTCGATGTGCTGCTGGACGCCGACAACCGCCCCTACGTGCTGGAAGCCAACACCATTCCCGGCATGACCGAGACGAGCCTGCTGCCAAAAGCGGCGGCGGCCGACGGAATCCCTTTCCCGGAACTCTGCAAAACGATCGCCGAACTATCCCTTCAACCGCGTTCCTGACATGCCAAAGACGCCGAAACGCCACACCAGCAAACCCCGCCGCCGCCCGCGCTCGAAAGTCCTCGAGGTCCGCGTGATGTCGCCGCGGATCGCCTGGTTCGGCTTCCTGCGCCTGTTGGGTGGCGTGATGAAACTCGCCTGCATCGCGGCGGTGGTGACCGGCATCGGCTGGGGAGTGTGGCAGGGCATCCAGCAGGCGTTTTACAAGAACCCGGATTTCGGCCTGAAGGTCATCGATCTGAATCCGAACCCGGTGATCGACGAGGTGGGACTCGCGGAAGCGGCGAAGATCAACCTGACCGGCAGCATCTTCGACGTCGATGTGGATGAGGTGACGGCGAAATTGAAGGCCCTCCCCGCCATCGCGGACGCGAGGGCCGAGCGGCACCTGCCCGGCAAGCTGATGGTGCGCGTGGTGCCAAGGGTTCCCCGCGCCTGGATCTCCTGCCCGGAAGCCGGACTCACGGCGACCCGCGAGACCGGCGCCATGCTCGTCGACCACGATGGAATCGCCTATCCCTGCCCGGACCTGCAACTGGAGTCCGCCAAAAACCTGCCGGTGGTCGTGCTGCCGCCCTCGGAAACCAACGTCATCCGAGCCGGTGTGAAAGTGAAGCACCCGGAACTGGTGCATTGTTTCCACCTGCTGGATTCCGCCTGCGAGCTGGATTCCGAGGCTATCCACTGGATCGAGTCCGTGAAGCAGTCGAGCAA
>CAXTTX010000580.1:2211-3112 GCA_964247045.1 uncultured Verrucomicrobiales bacterium
AATGGTCGCTTTTGCTGGTCACCCGCGATGGCACGGAAGCCACCTTCGGCCTCGGTGACCACGAACGGCAGATCCAGAACCTGCGCGTGGCGATGGATCACGCGGACCGCAAGGGCTATGTCCTCGGCACCATCAACCTGATTCCCAAGCACAACGTGCCGATCACCCTGCGCGCCGAAGCGCCGGCTCCCAAGGCCACTCCGGTCGCGGAACCCAGCCGGGAGGAAATTCGCCAAGACAAACGCTCCCGCGACCTCCAGAATCTCCTCAACCGCAACTGAGCGCCTCTTTCACCCATGGCACGTCGCACGAAAATCCACGTCGGACTCGAGATCGGCACCAGCAAGACCTGCCTGGTGGTGGGTGAGGTGCGACCGGACAGTGCCGTGAAAATCCTGGGCATCGGCACGACGAAAACGGCCGGGGTCCGGAAAGGTGAGATCTATGATTTCAGCCAGGCACGCGCCTGTTTGAAAGACGCCCTGGCGAAGGCCGAGGATTCGAGCGATGTGGAGATCGGCAGTGTTTTCCTCGCTGTCACGGGTTCCCACATCCAGGGCATCAACCACCGTGGCACCTACCGGCTGCCGGATGGCGAGCCGACGGTGACGCCTGAACATGTGGAGGAAGCCCGCACCATCGCGCGCGAGGTTCACATCCCGCAGGATCACGTCTATCTGCATCCGATCATCCGCCAATACTGGCTGGACGGGCTGGAGCACTCGACCACGCCGGTCGGACTTTTCGGCAAGACGGTGGAGGCGGATTTCCACGTCGTGCACGGCATCGGCACGCGGATCCAGAACAGCATCAAGCTGGTGCGGGAAATGCCGCTGGAAGTGGACGACATCGTTTTCTCGCCGATCGCCACGGCACAGATGGCGTTGGACCGGGAGCAACG
>CAXTTX010000581.1:0-3110 GCA_964247045.1 uncultured Verrucomicrobiales bacterium
GATGTTGCTGGTGATGCCGGCCTCCTTCATGAGCAGGAAGGAGATGAGGATGGAGATGGGCAGCGGCAGCGTGACGATGAGGATGCTGCGGAAGTGCCAGAGGAAAAGGATGTGGGCGAGGGTGACGAGGATGATCTCCTCCACGAGGGCGTGCTTGAGCGTGCCAATGGTGCTATCGATGAGGCTGCCGCGGTCGTAGAAGGGCTGGATGGTGACACCGGGCGGCAAGGTGGACTGGAGGGTGGCGATCTTCGCCTTCACGCGCTCGATCACCGCCTTGGCGTTTTCCCCGCTGCGCATGACGATGGTGCCGCCGACGGACTCGGTGCCATTGATGTCGAGCGCGCCGCGGCGGAAATCCCCGCCGATGCGGATGTCCGCGATGTCCTTCAGGTAGACGGGGGTGCCTTCCATGGCCTTGACGGCGATGCGCTCGATGTCATCGGTGCCTGTGATGAGGCCGATGCCGCGGAGGATGAACTCGGCGCCGTTTTCCTCGATGGCCTTGCCGCCGACGTTGAGATTGGCGTTCTGGATGGCGGTCATGACCTCCATGAGGGTGACGCCGGAGGCGCGCATCTTCGTGGAGGAGAGCTCGATCTGGTATTGCTTCACGAAGCCACCGATGCTGGCGACCTCGGCGACGCCTTGCACGGAGGCGAGCTGATAGCGGATGTGCCAGTCCTGGAGGGAGCGGAGTTTCGCGAGATCGTAGCCGCCGTTTTCCGCCTTCGCGGGATCCACGGCGAGGTAATACTGATAGACCCATCCGAGGCCGGAGGCATCGGGGCCGAGGCGCGGGGTGACGCCGGAAGGCATGGCGTCCTGGAGGGAGTTGAGTTTTTCAAGGACCCGGGTGCGTGCGAAGTAGGTGTCCACCCCATCCTCGAAGATGATGGTGGCGAGGGAGAAGCCGAACATGGAAGTGGCGCGGACTTCCTTCACGCCGGCGAGCCCTTGCAGGCCGGTGGAAAGCGGATAGGTGACCTGGTCCTCGACTTCCCGAGGGCTACGGCCCGACCAATCGGCGTAGACGAGGACCTGGTTCTCGGTGAGGTCCGGGATGGCATCGACGGGGGTGAGGTAAAGAGCACGGATGCCCAGCGCGACAAGCAGCAGGGTGCCGCAGGCGACGAGGAAGCGGTTTTTAAGGCTCCATTCGATGAGGCGCTGGATCATGGGGAGTTTGTTAGTTTTTTGGTGACCGGTGCCCAGGGGAGAACGGGTTTCATGGTTGGACTTCCTCGCCGCAGTCGGGCATTTCGGAGCCGAAGTAGGGGTTGTGGATGGGGCGGGTGGCGTTTTGGATCCAGCGGGCCTTGGCAGGAGCACCGGGGATGGCTTCGTTGACCATGGGGCACTGCCAGATCTTTAAAGGAGGGAAGCCGGGGTTGGAGCGAAGAGGCTGGAGGACGGCGGTGGCAGCCATGGAGAAGTCGAGGTAGGCCTTGCGGGCGGCCGCGATGTCGGTGATGCCGTGGAAGTGTTTGGTTTTGTCGAGGGCGGTGAGTTGGTCCGCAGGAATTGGGGTGTAGGATAGGGCGGAGATGAGGGCGGTGGTGGCGGACATGGAGGAGGCGGACGCGGCGTTGAAGGCGGCAAGGTCGCCGGCGGTGAGTGAGGCGGACATGGAATCGGCGATGGAGATGAAGTCGCGGATGGCGGCCTGTTGGGTAAGGGCGAGGTTGTTAGCGGATGGAGTGGAAGGTGAGGGGGAGGCCGCAGGAGGAGATACTGCTGGGGAAGAGGCAGGGGCTTCGGAGGTGAAGGAGCGGTTGAGTTCGGCCTGGCCATCGAGGAGAAGGTTGCCTTGGGTGACGACGCGGTCGCCGGGCTTGAGGCCGGAGAGGATCTCGACAAGGTCGTCGCCACGGCGGCCGGTTTTGACAGTGGTTTGGGCGTAGGCGCCCTCGCCGCGGTCGAGGTAGACGATGGCATCGGGGCCGGTGCGGATGATGGCGGAGCGGGGGATGGTGAGTGCGTCGGGGATGGTGGGTTTGACGAGGCCATCGGCATAGAGTTTATGGAGCAACTCGCGGCGTCCGTTGACGAGGGGATTGGGGAGATCGACGCGGATTTTGGTGGAGCGGGTGGTTTCGTCGAAGTTGGGATCGATGAAGGTGATCTTGCCGGTGAAGGTTTTGTTAGGAACGGAAGGGGTCGTGATGGTGACGGCGTCACCGGGCTTGATCCAAGGGAGGTCGGATTCGTAGGCCTGGAACTGGAACCACATGGTGGAGAAGTCGGCGATTTCGAAGAGTTTCATGCCGGTGGTGACGTATTGGCCTTCGTAGATCTCCTGCGCGACGACGGTGCCCGTCATGGGCGAGAGGATGCGGGTGGAGAGGGTTTCGAGCGGCTTGCCGGGGAGGTCGGTGATTTGTTCCGAGGTGAGGCCCATCTGGCGGAGGCGGAGGGCGGTCGTGGCGCGGAGGTCGCCGCCGAGCTGGCGGTATTCGCGTTCCGACTGGAGGATGGCGGGGCTGTAGAAATCGGCGAGCGGTTCGCCGGCGGCGATTTCCGCACCGATGTGGTTGACGTGGAGTTTCTCGATGCGGCCATCGACATAGGCGGAGATGACGCGGTGGCGGGTGGCATCGTCATCGATCATGCCGGCGACGCGGAGAGTGCGGGCGAGGGGGCGGATTTCCGCCGCGGCGGTGGCGATGCCGGTGGCCTGGATCTGGCCGCGGGTGAGGGCGACGATGTTCTCGCCGTCGGCGGAGTTAAAGCCCTTGTCGCCGGGATAGACGGGGGTGAGTTCCATGCCGCAGATGGTGCAGCGGCCGGGTTTGTCACTCTTGATCCAGGGGTGCATGGCGCTCTGGTAGTAGAGCGGCTTGCGTTCGGCGGTGGAGGCCATGGTGGCCTGGTGCGGGCGGGATTGCCAGAACCAGACCGCGCCTCCGGTGATGGCCGCGGTGATGAGGATGGTGAGGAAAGTTTTCATGGGGATCTAAGAAATGTCAGCGGCGGCGGGGGACGAGGATTTCGAGTTCTTCCAGGGCGACCTGTTGCATGGCGATGAAGCGGCGTTGTTCAGCGCGGACGGAAAGGAGGGCGCGGCGGGATTCGAGGCGGAGGCGGGTGGCTCTGAGCTGGGGCTCGAT
>CAXTTX010000582.1:0-3109 GCA_964247045.1 uncultured Verrucomicrobiales bacterium
AACTGTCCGGAAGCCGCGAGTTTCGTGAAAAGGAATACCCGCGAGGGCTGGTGAGGAAGGGTGTTCCGCGCCGGCCAGCG
Organism: uncultured Verrucomicrobiales bacterium; assembly: GCA_964247045.1. Taxonomy (GTDB): domain Bacteria; phylum Verrucomicrobiota; class Verrucomicrobiia; order Verrucomicrobiales; family Akkermansiaceae; genus Luteolibacter. The sequence continues at coordinate 81 of CAXTTX010000582.1, forward strand.
CGGAGACCTTGCGGGCTGTTCATATGAAAAGGTGCCTGAAATGCGGGAGAATTAGAGGGCGAAAACGGTTTTGGAGATTGCCGGTTTGTTAAGATTTGCGTAATTTTTCCCGAAGAGTTGTCGGAAAGTCGAATTCCGGCATTTCGGAGCTGTTTTTCACCCACCCTTTCGTGCCCAGATCCCTGAAAATCCTCATCGCCTGTGGTGGCACGGGCGGTCATCTGTTCCCCGGCATCGCCGTGGGTGAGGCGTTCCAAGCGCGGGGGCATGAGGTGATGCTGCTGATCTCCGAGAAGAAGGTGGATTCCGAGGCCTCCGCGAAGTACAAGCACCTGTCCTTCAAGAAGGTACAGGCGATCGCGAAGCCGCCGACCCTGTCGCCACGGATGATTCCCTTCGCTTGGAAAATGCTGGGATCAATCCTGCATTGCCGGAAGATCATCAAGGATTTCAAGGCGGATGCGGTGGTGGGAATGGGCGGATTCACCTCGCTGCCGCCGGTTTACGCGGGGCACAAGCTGGGGCTGAAGACCTTCGTCCACGACAGCAACGCGCTCCCGGGCCGGGCGAACCGGCTGACCAGCCGGTTCTGCACACGGGTGTTTCTCGGGCTGGAGCCGGCGAAGAAGTATTTCCCGAACGGGGACACGGTTCTGACCGGGACGCCGGTGCGGCCGGAGATCCTGAACCTGCCTTTCCGCGGGGAAGCGGCGGAGCGATTCGGACTGGAAGCCGGGAAGCGAACCATCGTGGTCACGGGCGGCAGCCAAGGGGCGCGACGCTTGAATGAGCTTTGCGCTCAGGCGGCAGCAAGCCTGCCGGAGGACACGCAAGTGCTGCACATCGCGGGAGCGAATGATTTCCAACGGGTTTCAGAGATCACCGATGGCCGGGCGGGCTACAAGGTACTCGGTTTTTGCGACCAGATGCCCTCCGCGTATGCCATCGCGGATCTGGTGATCGCGCGCTCCGGGGCCTCCAGCCTGACGGAAATTTCCATCGCCGGGCTGCCTTCGATCCTGGTGCCCTTTCCTTACGCGGCGGACGACCACCAGACCTACAACGCGAAAGTTTTCGCGGACGCGGGGGCGGCGGTGCTGGTCCAGGAAAAGGATCTGGATGCCGAAAAGCTGGCCTCACTTGCAAAATCGGTCCTGCAAGACTTGCCAACCCACGAGCGCATGGCAAAAGCCGCCCGCGAACTCGCCGTGCCGGATGCGGCCGAGCGGGTTTGCGCCGCCATCGAAGCCACTCTCAGCCAATCATGACCGATTTCAGCCAGCGCCTCACCGACCGGAGCAAACCGCTCCAGATCCACCTGATCGGCGTGGCCGGTTCCGGCATGAGCGGGCTGGCCCTTTTGTTGATGGGCATGGGCCACAAGGTGAGCGGCTCCGACAAGGTGACCACGGCGGAGACCGAGCGGATGCAAGGGGTGGGCCTGAATTTCTCCTCGCCCCACAGTGCGGCGGCGGTGAAAGGCGCGGACATTGTCGTCTATTCCTCGGCGATCAAATCCGACAACCCGGCTTATGCCGCGGCGAAGAAGGCGAAGGCTCCCCTGCTCCGCCGGGCCGAGTGCCTGGCGGCGATTCTGCATACCAAGAAGGGCATTGTCATTTCCGGGACGCACGGCAAAACCACCACCTCGGCGATGACCGCCCACGTCCTGCGCGAGGCCGGCCAGAAACCAAGCCACTATGTCGGTGCGGAGATCCCGATCCTGGGCGCGAACGCGAAGTGGTCCGAGGATGGCGAGTTCATGGTGGCGGAGGGCGATGAAAGCGACGGCACGCTGGCGCTCTATCATCCCGAGCACGCGGTGATCCTCAACATCGAGGCGGAGCACCTGGATTTCTACAAGGACCTGGAGGCGATCAAGAAGGTCTTCGCCCAACTCGCGGACCAGACGAAGGGCAAGATCGTGTATTGCGCGGAAGATCCCGTCGCGCATGAAATCTGCGAGGGCCGGGAGAACGCGGTTTCCTACGGTTGGGAAGACGCGGACTACACGGCGACGGATTTGCGGGATCTAAAAGGATCGTCCGCATTCACGGTGAAGAAGAATGGCGAGGTTCTCGGTGACGTGGAGTTAGGGATTCCCGGCAACCACAACGTTCTGAACGCGCTGGCCGCGATCGCGCTGGCAGATTGCTGTGGCGCGGAGTTCCGCCTGGTGGCGCGCGCGCTGGCGAACTTCGCCGGGGCGAAACGGCGCTTTGAAACCAAATATCTTACCGCGAGCTACCGCATCATCGACGACTACGGGCATCATCCTTCGGAAATCGCCGCGACGCTTCAAACGGCGCGCAGCCTGAAGGCGAAGCGGGTGGTCGTGCTGTTCCAGCCGCACCGCTACAGCCGGACGAAGGCGCTGGCCGATGACTTCGGCAAGGTGCTGCAAGAGGCGGATCTTGTTTTCATCACCGATGTTTACGCGGCATCGGAGAAGCCGATCAAAGGGGTATCCGGCGACACGCTGGTGGAGGCGATGAAACGCCATGGAGACATTCCAGTGACCTATGTGCCGGACCTGGCCACCGCGCACCATGCCATCGGCCACGCGCTCCAGCCTGGCGACATTTTGATCACGCTGGGTGCGGGTAACGTCCATGAGGCGGGAACCCGGCTGGTGGCGGATCTCAAGATCCTGGAAGAAATGAAGGGGCTGATGCCGCCGGGAGAAATCGACGGCAAGATTTACGAACCGATGAGCCGCCACACCACGCTGCTGGTCGGCGGTCCGGCGCAATTCTGGATGGAGCCGCACAGTTTTTACGGGTTCGCGTTCCTCGTCGGCTATTGCCGCGAGCGGGGCATCCCGGTGCGAGTCGTTGGCCGGGGATCGAACCTGCTGGTGCGCGACGGTGGCATCCGCGGCGCGGTGATCCATCCGACGGGCGGGGTTTTCTCCGAGGTGACGGTCGATGGGCGCGGCCAGATCACGGCGGGCGCGGGCGTGCGGTTGAAAAAACTCGCCAGCGTGGCAGGCGGAAGCGGTATCGGCGGCTTCGAGTGGATGGAAGGTA
>CAXTTX010000583.1:0-3086 GCA_964247045.1 uncultured Verrucomicrobiales bacterium
GGCAGACGGCTTGATCAGTGGAACTCCCTCGCAAGCCGGGCAATTCACCTTCACCGCGAGCGTGTCGGATGACGCGGATGCGACCGCCGGAAATTCCTTCACCCTGGCAATCACACCCGCACTGTCGATCACCACCACCTCCCTCCCCTCCGGCAGCACCGCCACCCCCTATTCCCAAACACTCTCCGCGATGGGTGGCACCGCTCCCTATGTCTGGACGATCTCTGAAGAAACCCTTCCGCAGGGAATCACTCTCGACGAGGCTGGCCACCTAACAGGAACACCTCTGCAAACGGGCTCCTTCGGTTTCACCGTCCGTATCACGGACGCGGCCAACGCGATACACACCCGGCCATTCACGGTCACTATCCTTACCCCCCTCGCCATCACCACTTCATCGCTTCCCGATGGATCCATCGGCACGGCCTACTCCATAACGCTGGATGCCACCGGCGGCACCGCTCCCTATTCATGGACCCTGCTTTCGGGAACACTTCCCGACGGCTTCGCCCTCGGCAGCGACGGCAGCTTGTCAGGCAGTCCCGCCACCGCTGGAAATTATACGTTCACCATCCAGGTGACGGATGACACGGTGGCTACCGTCTCGCATGAATTCACCCTGCGGCTTGCCGAACCGCTGACACTCTATCTCGAATCCAGCGGACTTCCCGCGGATACGGCCTTGGTGGATTCCGACAACGACGGCCTCACCAACCTCGTCGAGTTTCTCCTTGGTGGAAATCCCCTTGCTTCGGATCTCCCGCATCTTCCCGTCCTCACCCTGTCCCCAGACCACTCCAGCCTCATTTATCACTTCACGGTCCCTGTCACGGCAGGTTCCGTTGCTTGGAAGATCCAATATGGCAACGGTCCCGGAAACTGGAACGATGCAACCGATGGTATCGACGGCGTGACCATCACCATCGCGCCGGAAGGCGATTCGAAGTTGAGCATCACCACCGTGATTCCCGTTGCAGGCGAAATCCGTCTAGTCAGGCTGGCCGTCACGGGTCCTTAACGGAGGGAGAGTTGTTTTACTTGCACCGCCTCACGCTCCCAGCGTCGGATCATAATCCTTCGGCGCGCGGACGATCTTCTCCACCCCGTGCTTCGTCACCAGGTTGCCCGCGCTGGAGCGGCTCTTGATGCCAAACTCCGCGAAGTGCAGCGGGCGGATCAGGTTCCTCATCCGCAGACCGGACTTCAGATGCACCAGCAGCATCTGAGCGGCGCTCTCCTCGTTCGTCTTGTGATAGGCGAAGTAAAGGATCCGGCTTCCGGGCTTGCCCTTCGTCAAATCATATTCCTTGTCCCGGGTGATGCCCCCGACAGTGAATCGCTTCGCCAGGATGGTGCCTTCCTTGCCGTCCCGGTAGATCATGGAATAGATCAGATCCTCATCCTTGCGGAAGATCGCAACCCGGAGCGGTTTCTGGCCGACAAAAACCTTATCCGCCACCTTCATCACCCGCATCTTGCCGTCCTGCGTGAAAGCGATGATGTCATCAATCGTCGAGCACTTCTCGATCGGCTCCCCATCTTTCTTCAAACCATAGCCGGCGAAGCCATTCTTCGCGTCCAGATAGAGCGTCTCCGTCGCGGCCACCACTTCCTTGCGGTCCACCCGGTCGAACGAGGCGATCTCGGTCCGACGCTCGCGGGTCTTCCCGTGTTTCTTCGCCAGTTCCTCATACCAGCGGATGGTATACTTGGTGAGGTTGCGCAGGTTCTTCTCGTTCTCGGCGATGGCCTTCTCCAGTTCCTTGATCTCCTCATCTGCCTTGAAGGCGTCGAACTTCGAGATGCGCTTGATCTTGATTTCCGTCAGGCGTACCAGATCTTCTTCCGTGACCTCCCGTTTCAGGAGCTTCTTGAAGGGTTTCAAACCCTTGTCGATGGCACGCAGGACGCCTTCCCAAGTTTCCTCTTCTTCGATGTCCCGATAGATCCGGTTCTCGATGAAGATCTTCTCCAGCGAGCTGAAATGCCACTTTTCGGCAAGTTCACCGAGCCGGATGTTCAGCTCCATTTCCAGCAGATCGCGCGTGTGGTGGGTGACCCGCGTCAGGATTTCCGAAACCCCCATGAACTGCGGCTTGCCATCGGCGATGACACAGGCGTTCGGGGAAATCGTCAGTTCACAGTCGCTGAAAACATACAGCGCGTCCCGTGTCGTCTCCGGATCGGCACCGGGGGGCAGATGCACCAGGATATCCGCGTTGGCGGCCGTGTTGTCCTCGATCTTCGCGATCTTGATCTTGCCCTTGTCCGCCGCGGCGACGACCGAATCCATCAGCGCACCGGTGGTGGTGCCAAAGGGAATCTCCGTGATCCGCAGCATGCCCTTCTTCTCGGTGGAAATGCGGGCACGGACGCGGACCTTGCCCCCGCGCAGGCCATCCTTGTATTCCGAGGCATCCATGATTCCCGCCGTCGGGAAGTCCGGCAACAGCGTGAACGGCTCCTTCCGCAGCACGGCGATGGACGCCTCGATGAGCTCATGGAAATTGTGCGGCAGGATCTTGCAGGCCAGCCCGACGGCAATGCCTTCAACGCCTTGCGCCAGCAACAGCGGGAACTTCACCGGCAGCGTGTCCGGTTCCTTGCGCCGTGCATCGTAGCTGGGATTCCAAATCGTCGTCTTCGGGTTGAACACCACTTCCCTCGCAAACTTCGTGAGCCGCGCCTCGATGTATCGGGCAGCCGCCGCCCCGTCCCCGGTCAAGGTGTTGCCCCAGTTCCCCTGCGTGTCGATCAGCAGATCCTTCTGCCCGAGTTGCACGATCGCCGCACTGATCGACTGGTCACCGTGCGGGTGATAGTTCATCGTGTTTCCCACGATCCCCGCCACCTTGTTGTAGCGGCCGTCGTCGATCTCATCCATCGCATGCAGGATCCGGCGCTGCACGGGCTTGAGCCCGTCGAAAAGGTGCGGCACCGCCCGCTCCAGGATCACGTAGCTGGCGTAATCCAGGAAATAGTCGGAATACATCGCTCCCAGCGAATCGTGGTGGTCCGGATCGTGCGTCATGCGGGGGGATGCTTAATGACCACCCGCCGGGCTGGCAAGCCGGACCTGCCCTTTC
>CAXTTX010000584.1:0-3083 GCA_964247045.1 uncultured Verrucomicrobiales bacterium
GGCAGGATCTTTTCGGGGCGATTCCCACCAGCCTCCTCTCAACAGGCCATGTCGCGACCGCGCACAATTGCGTCGCGCGTGATCTAACCGGCCTCGGGGGCGATCTGTACCTGCTGGGATACAACATCCAGTTCGGCCTCAAGCAGACAACGGACCCCGGCGATGTTTTCGCGGTGATCCGTCTGACCGGAGAGGGGAATTTCCAACCCGTGCCGGTGGAGGAGGTTCTCGGGGACAAGGCCTTCCTGGAGGAGTTCCAGACACTCTTCCGTTACTACCGGGATACGGTCTTCAGCAAGTTCATGGTCCTCGGGCCGCACCTGCACATGATGATGCGGGTCGGGAAGTCGGAGGACGACATCAAGACCTTCAAGTGGCTGATCGACGGGGATGGTTCGCTGAAATACCTCGGCAACCGCTCGGAGCACGAGGCGCGCTATCCGGAGACGGTGGAGTTCGTATGGAAGCGCGCCCACCGCGACATGCACCGCTCGGGAGACCACCCGCACATTTCGGTGGAGGACCGGGTCTTCGTGGAAACCATTGGCGGGGACCTCACCATCAAGGTGGAGGACAACACGGCAAGCGGGCAGGGGATCTACTCCGAGCCGGTGGACGATCCGGACCAGACTCTGGACGACGCCGAGATCCTCTACGCGATCCTCGGGCCGCTGGTGATCCTGCGGATCCTGCCGTACCGGGAAACGGCCCACCGTTATCTCGTCTTCAATGGCAAGACCCGCCAGGTGCACCGGCTGGATGGCATCGGCCAATCCTGCGTGCTGCTGCCGGAGGACCAGGGCATTCTTTTCGCCAACGGCTACGCGCTCGCGAGCGGCGAGGTGAAGACCTACGAGACCGGCTTGTCCGGGCTGCGTTTCGAGCGGCGCATCAGCTCGGGCAATGGCGAGGACACGCTGTTCACCTTCTATCAGCGTGTGTCGGGACACTACGTGTTGTTTTCCTACAACGTCATCGCGCAGACCATCGAGACGCCGCTGGTGTGCAATGGCTTCGCCCTCGATAAGGACGGGCGGATGGTGCTCTTCCAGGCACCGGACCAGCCGCAGAAGCACCACGCGCTCCAGATCTGGCGGACGCCCTATCTCACGGATTCGGCGACCGCCGTGCCGGATGAGAAGCGGGGCTCGCTGCTCTTCAAGATCGGCAACTCGGCGCTGGTGCGCGGGATGGCGGAGGCGAAGGAAATTCTCATCCTGTTAGGCAAGGGCGACACCTACGCGGATGTCTACCTGGAACTCGCCCGTCGCAGCCGCGAGGTGCTGGATGGCTATTTCTGGCTCAAGCAGGAGGAAACGAAAAACCTCGCCGAACCGCTGGAGTCCGTGCATGCGTCGGCGAACGCGGCCATCGCGGAGTTCGACAAGGTCGTGCGCCTGCGCCAGGCGACGGCCGCGAAGACGGAGGAAATCAAGGTGGCGACGGAGAAGCTACTGAGCGCCACCAAAGGCAGCGACCCGGAGGATATCCGCGGGTTTGTGAAGCTGCTCGCGGACCTGCGTCTGCGGCGCGGCGAGATCATCGGCCTGAGGGAGATGCGTTATGTGGACAATGCGCTGATCGACGAACTGGACCGCCGCGCCGCGGAGGCAAGCGACCAGGTCTCGGAGAGAACCGTCGGCTTCCTGATGAAGGAAACCGCGCTGGATCCCTACAAGCGCGCCATTGAAAACCAGCGCGAGGGCCTCGCCGGAGTTACGAAGACCATCGAGGCGGATGCCATCGGGAAGGGTCTCGATGAGGCGGGCGCGGAGCTGGAACTGCTCATCGACATCGTCAGCAACCTGCGGATCGAGGACCCGACGCGCACCACCGCGATCATCGAGAGCATTTCCGCCATATACGCGACGCTGAACGGCATCCGTGCCGACCTGAAAACCCGGCGGCGCGATTTGGCGCGAGGCGAAGGCGTGGCGCAGTTCGGCGCGCAGTTGAAATTGCTCAGCCAGGCGGTGGTCAATTTCCTGGACCTCTGCGACACGCCGGAAAAATGCGGCGAATACCTGACGAAGGTGATGGTGCAGGTCCAGGAGCTGGAAGGACGCTTCGCCGACTTCGACGAATACATCGAGGAACTTGTCCGCAAGCGGGAGGAAATCAACGAGGCCTTCGAGGGCCGCAAGCAGTCGCTCGTCGAACAACGCAACCGCCGCGCGGGCAACCTTCTCAAATCCGCGGAGCGCGTGCTCGCGGGCATCCAGCACCGCGCGGGCACGCTGGATGACATCAACGCGATCAACGGTTATTTCGCGGGCGACCTGATGGTCGGCAAGCTGCGGGATCTCATCATGGAACTGCGCGCCATCGGTGACAGCGTGAAGGCGGACGACCTGCAAACGCGGCTGAAGTCGCTGCAGGACGACGCGGTGCGCCAGTTGAAGGACCGGCAGGAGCTGTTCGCCGATGGCGGGAACACGCTCAAATTCGGACGGCACAATTTCTCGGTCAATACGCAGGAGCTTGAGCTTTCAATCGTCCCGCACGAGGACGGCATGGCCTATCACCTCTCCGGCACGGCGTTTTTCGAGCCGGTGGAGGATGCGGAGTTCCTCGCGACGCGCGATGTCTGGGACCAGCACGTCGCCAGCGAGAACAACCGCGTCTATCGCTCCGAATGGCTCGCATACCAGATGCTGGACGAGTCCACGGAGGCGCCGACGTTGGAAAGCGTGCATGCCTTCATGGCCCCGCGCTATGCGGAGGGCTACACGAAGGGCGTCCACGACGAGGATGCGTTGAAGATTCTAACAGTATTGCGGCCGGTGCATCTCTCGCTGGGCCTGCTGCGCCACGGTCCCGTGACGAGGGCGCTCGCGATGCTCTTCCGCGAGGCGAGCCGGACCACGGAGGATGGCTTGAAGCTTGAGCCCCTGATCGCGGCGCATGGCGAAATGCGGCGGGCCTTCGGTGGAGGAAATTCCACCGGCCACCCGTTGAGGATCGCGCTGGAGGTGGCGCTGGCGGAGTTCGCGGCGCGCACACCCGCTGCCGCGGTATTGGCGGGCATGAGCCAGGCCACGCCGGCGGCCATTGCCGCGGAAGCGGCGTTCTATCTTTTCGAG
>CAXTTX010000585.1:0-3050 GCA_964247045.1 uncultured Verrucomicrobiales bacterium
ACCGCCGACGGACGTCTCACGCTCAAAGGTGGGATGCGCGAAGTGCTCGCGACGGGCAATCCTTGGGGCGACCTAGGGATGGACGTAGAGCGCGCGAAACACTGGCACCCGCTGAACCGCAGCCTCTGGGTGGGCGCGCGTGTCACCCTGGCAGGTCATTTGCTCCAGGCGAAAGGCGACCGTGTGGCAATGCACTCCTCGGTGGAAGCACGCTATCCGTTTCTCGACGAGGCCGTCTTCGATTTCACGTCGAGGCTGCATCCCAAATGGAAACTGAAGGGATTCCAGGACAAACATCTTCTCCGGTTGGTCGCGGAACGCTGGTTGCCCCGTGAAATCGCCCGCCGTCACAAGGTCATTTTCCGTGCGCCCCTGGACAGTTTTCACCTGGACCCGGAGCCGAAATTCATCAGCGAATTGTTGAGCGAGGAATCCCTGCGCAAGACCGGCTATTTCGACGTCGAGGCCGTCAGACACTGGCGCAAGGCCTATAAGCAACTTCGCCGCACCTCGATCGGTAGGCTCTCCATGGAAATGGGCTTGGCGGCGGTGGTCGCCACCCAACTCTGGCACCAGACTTTCATCGACGGGTCGTTGGCCGATCTGCCGATGTGGAAACCGCCGGCTTGAATCAGGGAAGATCCGCGAGCGTCTCCTTCGCGGCCTTTTTCATCTCAAAGTCGTCTTTCTCGGTATTGGACATGGCGAGCGCCTTTTCCAGATTCTTGCGGGCATTGGCGGCGTCATTCATTTGCGCGTAAGTTCTCCCGAGCTCGACGTAATGGCGGAGGCGTTTCGGGTTGATGGCGATTGCCTTGTTGAAACAGGCAACCGCGTCGCCGTTCGTGCAGGTGGGCAGCTTGCCATAGAGGGCTTCCCCGATCGTGCGGCGGACTCCGGTGACCGCGGCGTAGGTCTGGTGCCACCGTCCGAGTACATGCCATGCGGAATCATTGCGGGGATTCAATTTCAGGGCACGGTCGGCAGCGGCCTTGATCATGGGCGAGGTGGCCACTTGTTCCGATTTCCCCTCAAACGGGAGCATTTTCCCGTAGCTGATCGCCGGTGAAAGCTGGGCATCCGAATCATTGGGAGCGAGCGCCGCAGCCCGTTTCGCGTAGGCCAAGGATGTGTTCCCGTACTCGAGCTTTTTGTCGTCTCCCTTGGCATCCGTCATCAGATGCCGGTATTGCCGTGCGATCTTGAGGAGCAACTCGACGTCCTTGGGATCTTTTTTCTCCGCGGGAAGATAGCTTTTCAATGCCTCCCCGGGTTTGAATGCCTGATCGGCCGCATCCCCCTTGGCAACGAGTTCGGCGGTGGATTGAGCTTTTACCGAACCGGCTCCAAACAACAAGACGGCGGCAATTGCCGCGAACCCGCGGCTGGAAACGAAAATATTCATGGGTGTTTTGCGCGGGGTTTAAGCGCGCAACTTCCTCCAGATCCCCCGAATTTCAACTTAAAGTTTTTGCTGAAGCAACCGACCCGCGTTCAGAAGCTCCGCCTCGCCCCGCGGACGGCCGATCAGCTGGATGCTGGTTGGCACGTTCTTCCCGGGCATCTTGATCGGCATGGCGAGGGCCGGATTACCGGCGAAATTCACCCCCACGGTGTTTTGAGAGTCGAAGACCAGCTTTTCGAACACCGCCGTTGAACGCCAGAATGGGAGCCGGGGCGGGAGGTTCTGCAGGGTGGGCGTGGCGATGATATCGACCTTTTGGAAAACCCTGGCGAGATCGCGTTTCCAAGCGGTCTTCCGCCTGAGGGCCGCGTCATAGCCGATCACATTGTCGACCGCGCCCTTTGCGAGCACCGCGCGGGTGGTGGCATCAATCTGGAGATTGGCGAGATACTTCTGATCGTTCGTGTAGCCATCCGCCACCGCGACGGTTTCACCATCGGCATCGGCTTGAGCCCACTTGTCCCTGAAGGATTTATCCAGTTTGACCACTTTGAAACCTTTCGCCGCCAAGGCCGCATCAATGGCCTTGTCGATCTCCGGATCGGTCCCGCCCACATAAAGACGGCCGACCCGGACTTGGCGCGCCGACGGCTTCGCCGCCACCGCCGCCCGATAGCGGCCTTTGAAACCGCCCTGAAGCAGGCTCATGCCTTCCACCAGCCTCGGAAGATCGGCAGCCATCGGGCCGACCGTATCGAGATGCTTTGCCGAAATCGGGAAAACCCCGCGGGTTGGCACCAAGCCGAAGGTCGTCTTCAGGCCGTAGATGCCACAGCAGGCGGCGGGAACCCGGATGGAGCCGGCGGTGTCGGTGCCGAAGGCCACATCCGCGCGGCCGGTCGCCACCGCAACCGCGGAACCGCTGGATGACCCTCCCGGGATAAATTTGTGCTTCCCATCCAAACGGTTCACAGGCGTCCCGAAATACCGGTTTTTGCCCGAAACCGTAACCGCGAACTCCGTGAGATTGGCCTTGCCGACGATATGCACATCGCTTCTACCACGGGCAATCGCCAGGCAAGGCGCGTCGCGTTTCGCGAGACCGCCGTTCTTCGCAAGATATTCGGACCCAGCGGAAGTGGTCTCCCCTTTCATGTCGATGAGATCCTTGACCGCGAGGCGCGTGCCCTTGAAGCCCGCGGGCGCCGGTGTGTAGGTGGTGAATGCGTTATCCAGATCTTTTCGGCCTTGCGGGGCCGAGCACGAGGCCAATGCAGCACTTAACACGCACCCGGCTAGAATTGATGTGGAGCGGGCGGAAAAGGGATGGCAAGGCATGGCGGGATGTTATCGATGATCTGGTTTGTGCCCCTGAAGTGATTTTCGGGCAACTCGGGTAATTTGTCCTGATTTGCGAGCCCCGCAAGTGAATCGTGATGTGGACCGGAATTGCTCATCCCGCCCGAACTGATTGAAGTCGAGCGATTCCAAGTATCCAACACCGTTGCGGCCCCAGAAGAGCAACACCCGGGCGGCGCGTTGAGATTCCACTGGATGCTTTTGCTTTTACAAATCCCTGATTTTGAGAGCGTGCCGCCGGCCGGACTCGAACCGGCACGACCGTGAGATCAGCAGATTTTAAGTC
>CAXTTX010000586.1:0-3005 GCA_964247045.1 uncultured Verrucomicrobiales bacterium
GCGGATGAGACGGTGATTTTACCGGGGCATGGTCCGGCGAGCACGCTGGGGGAAGAGAGGGAGGGAAATCCGTTTCTGACGGCCTAACTCGTTTCGCGGGGCAGCGCGTAAGGAGGGGGGACATTCTTGTCCTTCTCGTGCGACGCAGACCACGGGCCTCGCGATGATCCGGAGGGGAAAACATCACCGCAAATCCGTATCAAAGCCTTCCCTGCCAACGACAAAAATGTCGTTGCCCCTTACGCGCTGTCGCGCGGGAGGACTCCGAAAATGCTCACCTTCGCAACCCGCGCTCGATATATTTACGGGAGCCCATGACGTATTTTTCGGCCCAGGTTTTGACCTTGGATTGCTCGTCTAGGGAAAGGGTGCGGACGACCCTGGCGGGTGAGCCGAGGACGAGCGAACCGGGGGGGATGATGGTGCCGCCGGTGACGAGGGAACCCGCGCCGATGATGGAGCGCTCGCCGATCACGGAGCCATCGAGGACGATGGCGCCCATGCCGATGAGAACCTCGTCTTTAACGGTACAGGCATGGAGGATGGCGGAGTGGCCGACGGTGACGAGTTCGCCGACGTAACAGCCGTAGTTGTCGGCAAGGTGGATGACGGCGTTGTCCTGGACGTTCGAGCGCGGGCCGATGACGATCTCGTTGATGTCGCCGCGCAGGGTGGTGTTATACCAGATGCTGGTTTCCTCGTGCAGGGTCACCCGGCCGATGACATCCGCGCTGGCAGCGACGAAGGCGCTTTCGTGGATCTGCGGGGAAAACTGCTCGAAGGTCTCGATGGCCATGGGGGAATCTAGGGAAGCTCGTGGCGTTTCGTCAATCCGGGCAGGCAGATGTCCCAAGCACTGCTGGACATTTCCCCTCCCCCGCGCCCAAGCTCGGCCATGAAAAAGACATTCCCGCTCACCTCGGAGAAGCACCAGCCGGCCCGGGTCGTCGAACAGATCAAGGCGGATGTGCGCAAATACCTGAAGCGGGAGCGCAAGAAGGTGCTACCGGAAGGCGTGGATTTCTGGGATTTCGATTGCAAGGTGGGACAGGGTGAGAGCGCTCCGGAAACGAAGCATGTGGAGGAGATCGTGCCGGCGATTGACGAGGCGGCGGGTGCAGGTGCGGCGTCGGTATATATCGAGATTCTTGCGAAGCCGGGGCACCGGAAGGGCAAGGCGGCAGAGTGATCATTCCGCTGCCGGTGATGCCGGTTTTTCCTTGAGGGCTTTTTGGAATCTTTCCAGCAGGTCCCGGGTGATTTTCAAGGAGGGATGTTGGGGACCGATGCCGTTTGAAAGCAAAGTGTCCTCGCGCAGTTTCAAGATCTCGATGATCTCGAGTTCGCGGTTCTCCTTGCCGAGTCTGGCGACCTCTTGATCCAGGAAAGATTCCAGTGTGGGAGGCTGGCCTTCTTGATCCTGATTCTTCCAAAGAAACAACTCATGGCGAAGTTTTGAAAGGGTCACGATCTCGTCCCCGAGATCAGTCGAAGCCAGGTTGGTGAACTTCTGGACCCGCCGTGTTGCTTCCTTGATCTTCGCCGGGAGCAGCCATTTGTCGCGCACCTCGATCGTGTCTCCCACCAGGACCGGGTTTGTCTGGAGGAACTGCTTGTCAGCAACGAGATCATATTCCGTGGATTTTCCGTCGCGATTCAAAATTATCCTGACCGGGCTTTTTCCGCCGGGTGTTGGAATCTTGCGATGCCTCAACGAATCGAGTTCGAGCAAGCGACTCGCCAAGGCCTCCTCTATGGTCATCGGCCCAACCGAAAGCGCTATCGCACCAGACCTCGGCACGTCGCCGACCACCGTTGCCAAGATCGGCTCGTCTCTGGCAACGAGGCACTCTCCTTGGGCGAAAAAAACAAAGGCCATGAAGAGAAAGTGTCTCATGGGTTGTTTCCTTCGGCGCCTTTTCAATCGCCATCCAAGCAGAAGGGTGGAGGTTTGTAAGCAGGAATCGGCAGCATCGGGGAATATTTTCGACAAGGTTCCCCGCTGATTTCCCCTTTCCCTCGCGCCCGGGAGGGCTTAGAAAACCGGCGCATGCTTGAAAACCCACGCCCTCCCGGGAAGCTGATGGCCGCGAACCGCGGCGAAATCGCCATCCGGATCTTCCGCGCCGCCAACGAGCTAGGCCTCCGCACCGTCTCGATCTTCGCCGAGGAGGACCGTTTTTCCATCCACCGCTTCAAGGCGGACGAGGCCTATCAGCTGGATTCCTCGAAGGGGCCGGTGGGGGCGTATCTGGATGTGGAGGGTATCGTGGCGCTGGCGAAGCAGAAGGGCGTGACGATGATCCACCCGGGCTACGGGTTCCTTTCGGAGAACGCGGCGTTTGCCCGGGCCTGCGCACGGGAGGGTATTGTTTTCATCGGGCCCTCGCCGGATCTGTTGGAGAACATGGGCGACAAGACGGCGGCGCGGGCGCTGGCCCACAGTTTCAAGGTCCCTACCCTGCCGGGCACGGAAGATCCGATCAGTGATCCGAAGCAAGCGGAGGAGATCGCGAAGACGATCGGGTTTCCGCTGATCATCAAGGCGGCCTTCGGCGGTGGAGGTCGGGGCATGCGGGTGGTGGAAGCGCCGGAGCAACTTGCCGGGCTACTTTCGGAAGCGCAGAACGAGGCGCTCAACGCCTTTGGAAACGCGGCGGTTTTCCTGGAGCGCTACATTTCCCGCGCCAAGCACATCGAGGTGCAGATCCTCGGTGACCAGCACGGCAACGTGGTGCATCTCCATGAGCGCGATTGCTCGGTGCAGCGGCGGTATCAGAAAGTGGTGGAGGTTGCGCCCGCGGTGAATCTTGATCCGAGGGTGCGCAAGGAACTTTGTGATGCGGCTGTCGCGCTGGCGAAGGGCATCGGCTATGACAACGCAGGGACGGTCGAGTTCCTTTATGACATGGACAAGAACGACTGGTTCTTCATCGAGATGAACCCGCGGATCCAGGTCGAGCACACGGTCACCGAGTGCGTGACCGGCATCGACCTGGTGCGTT
>CAXTTX010000587.1:0-2987 GCA_964247045.1 uncultured Verrucomicrobiales bacterium
CACGCCCGCCATCTCGGTGCTCAGTGCCGTCGAAGGTCTCGCGGTGAGCGCTCCGCAGATCGGGCACTGGACCGTGCCGCTTTCCGTTGTCATCCTCGCGGGGCTTTTCTCCATCCAGCGCTTCGGCACCGGCAAGGTCGGCAAGCTGTTCGGGCCGGTCGTGCTGCTATGGTTCGCCTCCCTTGCGCTGCTTGGAATCCGCGGCCTGATCCAACATCCCCAGGTGCTCATGGCTTTGACACCATGGGAAGGCATCACCTTCCTCGTGCGCGAGTGGAAACATGCATTTCCCCTGCTGGCCGCCGTCTTCCTTGCGGTGACCGGTGGCGAGGCGCTCTATGCGGACCTCGGCCACTTTGGCCCCAGGCCCATCCGCGTGGGGTGGTTCACGGTCGTGCTGCCCGCGCTCGTCCTGAACTACCTCGGCCAGGCGGCGCTGCTGATCTCAGATCATAGCGCCATCCGCAGTCCCTTTTTCCTGCTCGCTCCGGACTACCTGCAGTTGCCACTCACCATTCTCGCCACGGGTGCCGCCATCATTGCCAGCCAGGCCCTGATTTCCGGTGCCTTCTCTCTAACAACACAGGCCGTGCAACTCGGTTGCATGTCCCGCGTGCGGATACTCTACACCTCGGAACACTCGATGGGCCAGGTATACGTCCCGGTCATCAACCACATTCTCGCGGCCGCCTGCATCCTCCTGGTCATCACCTTCCAGACATCCACCAAGCTCGCCGGTGCCTACGGCATCGCGATCTCCCTCACGATGACGATCACCTCCATCCTCTTCTACTCCGCCTCCCGGGTGGTCTGGAAATGGTCGAAGGCCAGGGCTGGTATTGTCACCGCGCTGTTTCTCATTCTCGATGGCGCCTTCCTCGCCGCCAATGCCCTCAAGATTCTCCCCTGGGGCTGGCTGCCCTTGGTAGTTGCCGGTGGTGTCATGGGCGTGATGCTCATCTGGATCTGGGGCCGTGCCCGTCTCTATGAATGCCTCATGGAACAATCCCTGCCCATCGACCTTCTCCTCAAGGACCTCCACAAGGGCAGGATCATCCGGGTGCCCGGCACCGCCATCTACATGAGCGGAAAGGACCTCCGGGTCCCCACCGCGCTGCTTCACAACCTGAAGCACAACCACGTGCTCCACGAGCGCGTGCTCCTGCTCCACGTCATGACCGTGGATCATCCGCGGGCCGTGAAGGACCACCGCCTCGACTACGCGGAACTCGGAGAGGGTGTCCACCGCGCCACACTCCGCTTCGGCTTCGCCGAGACCCCGGACGTTCCCGCCGCCCTTCAGGAACTGCTGCCGGAAAACGTGCGTTTCCAACCCGGCAAAGGCACCTACTTCCTTGGCCGTGAATCTTACGGCGTGGGCAAAAAAGCCTCGTTCCTGGACCGCTTCCGGATGTCGCTCTTCGCGATGATGGCACGCAATGCCTCGCCCGCCACCGCCTACTTCCAGCTTCCTCCCGGACGGGTGGTTGAACTCGGCGCGCAGATCACGCTCTAGGCTCCGCGGTGGATGTTAGAGGTTATAAGTTGGAGGTTATTGGGGAAGAGTGGCGCTCCGCCCGCCTTTCAACCTCTCCCCGGATAACATTTAACCCATAACCTCCAACCCTATAGTCACGGCTTCACCCTTACCGCCCTGTTTCCCGTCAGCCGGTAAAGCTGCCCGCTGGTTAGATTCACATCGGCGTCCGCCGCAGCATCGCTCGCGTAAACCGGCATGGCGGTCACACCCAAGGTGGGAAAATCCGCGGCACCGGAACCCTTGATCCCCCCCACCCGCGTTCCCTGTGATCCGGCGGTCACGTTGGAGTTTTTGTTGAGCCTCAGCAGATCCCCGCTCTGGCCCGCACGTCCTGACAGGACCAAGGCATTCTCGCCCAACTGGTTTCCCGCGTGGATCTCCACCCGGCCGGAGGGTCCGCGCCCCGGCGGACCGAACTGCGGATAGCTGAAACCCTCCGTTCCGGCCGAGATGAAAAACCTTCCTTCCGATGTCAACTGCATGCGGCCCACACCATTGGCAGCAAGCATCAGATTCCCATCCGACTGCCGCCAGGCGGAAAGGAACGACACCGGATTCACCCCGGAATCATAGAGGTTCGAGGCTTCGAAAAGCGTGTAGTTGTTTCCCGGCAGGTAATTCCCCGCGACGCCGATCTTGTTTTCAAACCACCTTGGCGCGCGTTCGATCGTGGACTGCTCGCTATTGGCCGCCCCGCCAATCAGATGGGCCTCCTTGATCACGGCCGAGAGCTGCCGCATGATGATTTCCGTCTGGAAACGGCTTCCCACCGGGGACAAGTGATAGTTGTCACCGTTCAGGTAACCGATGGCGCGCATGGTGTCGTAGTTCGGCATCGCCGCGCGGATGTTCACAAAGGTGTGGCCATTTGCCAGTGCCACCGCCCGCAGGACCTTGTCGGCATCCGTCAGAGCGTTGGTTGGACTGCTGTAACACGGATGGGTGGAGACCAGCACGATGTCCATCGGCCAAGCCGCCTGGACCTTCTCAAGGTAGGTGGGCAGCGCTGCCATTTGCCCCGCGTTGTCGTCCGCCTTGAAGGTGCCGAAGTGGGGCTTCAAGGTGCGCAGGACCGTGTCGAAGCAAGTCTGCGGCGCGGTAGCCATGTCCATGATGTTGAGCCCGGAACCGGAAAGGTTGTAAACCTGCGTGCCGCCCTTCACCCCGTCCCACGTGTCCGACCACGCGAAACCCAAGACACGGACCGTGCCACTCGTGACCGTGACTTTCAGCTTCCGTGGCTTGGTCGTGGGAAAGTCATAGCTGAAAACCTCGCACTTGATCGCCCCGCCGTTGTTCGTATCGACTGGATTGGCGGCCGTGGCCGGCGCGGTGGGATAGGTGGCATTCGCCGGCAGGTCCACGAAGGCCCCGTTGTTCTCGGACTGCTGGATCCGGAACGAACCGCCGCCGCCTTCCGAAATATAGAACAGGTGGAAGCGATAGA
>CAXTTX010000588.1:0-1589 GCA_964247045.1 uncultured Verrucomicrobiales bacterium
TCAACACCCGCCCGTCATCCGTGTCATACAGCGAAAGCGCATGTCCGTGCAGACACGCGAGCGTGCCTCCGTCCGGGGACAGGGAGGCAATCGCGGTATCCGGAATTCCCAGACCGGTGATTTCCTCTCCGCTCGCCAAACCAAAGGCCTTCACCCCTTGCCCCACCAGCGCCCACAGCCCCTTCCGCCCGAATCCGAGAAGCGTGGTTTCCTTGTCACCGGGCACGCTCATTCTGACACGCTTCGCCACATCCGGCACATCGAAGACATAGGTGCTGTAGGAGGGTTTCTTGCCTTGCCCGGAAGTTTCCTGCGAATAATGGATGGCGATTTTCCCGCCTTTGGAATCCGAGACCGCGGCCACCGGATTTCCTTCCGGGATCTCGATGATTGTTAGAAATGTGTAACCTTGGCCGTTGTTCCGGTGGATGCGCGTGCTTTTCCCCGATTTGTCCCGGTCGACGAGGCAGTTGCCCGCCGCGCCCGAGGGCACCGGAGAGTGAAACCACCCGAGCGTCGCGCCATCGTGCGGAGAGCGGGCGATCTGCAGACCCGGCAGCGGACTGGAGATGATGTTCCCCCCGTGTACCATGGAGGCCGTTTGGAGCGAACCGAAACGCCCGGCAATCGAGCGCGTCGGCAGCGGGAAGCGGCTGGCCTCCTTGTCGGTATACGCCCAGATGTTCTTTCCCGCGGAATCAACGACGACCGTGTGGATTTTGCCGCGTGCCCCGGCGAGGCTCAGGCTCCCCGCCCCCGGATTGCCCACCAGCGAGATCGCGACGGAGTTGTTAGGGCCCGTGCGGACGAGCAGATCTTCTCCGGGGACAAAGCCATTTGCCGCAATGTCCCCGTCCTCCCCTGAACCGAGGAAACGGGGCTTGCCACCGGCCACATCCTGCAACTGGTACCCTTCCTCGTTGCGGA
This sequence comes from uncultured Verrucomicrobiales bacterium, assembly GCA_964247045.1. Classification (GTDB taxonomy): domain Bacteria; phylum Verrucomicrobiota; class Verrucomicrobiia; order Verrucomicrobiales; family Akkermansiaceae; genus Luteolibacter. Next base: position 928 of record CAXTTX010000588.1, read on the forward strand.
AGACGACAAGCTTCCCTCCGTCCATCAGCGCGACGAAGTCGCCTGAAAAAGGCAGGGGACTCCGCTTTCCCGTGGCAGTATCCCACCAGTAGAGGGCTTGGGTATCTTCCGGGAAATTTGGCCCTACCAGCTTGTCCCCCGATGCCCCCGGCTTGCACGAACAACCGGGATTGATATCCAGGGCCACGCCATTACCCGTCCCCAGCACTTCCAAGACGCGGCAGATGCTGCCGCTAGTGACGATTTTGCCGCCTTCCCACGCGCGGAATTCCCCACGCTCCGGATGCACCCCGGGATCCGCCTCCCCTCCCTGGATCACATTTCCCCACACCGCCACCCGGCTGCCATCCTCGCTGATCCGGGCATGCCGGTGGTTGATCAGAAATCCTCCGGAGAGTTTCGTGGAATAGCTCCAGATGATCGCGTTCGCAGACCGGTCCCACACATGGAGCGTCACCGCACATTCGGGATTCGGGCCCGGGCTGTTCAGGCAAAGAACGGCCACACGGCCCGCCCCGCGGCTGATGGACGTGCCGAGCACCTCCGTCACCCCCTCGGGCGTGATGCGGGCCACTTCCTTTCCATCCGCCGCGCTCCACAAGATCACTTGGGTAGGAGGCCCGGATCCGCTCAAGAAGGTCGCATGCGAGCCTTCCGGAGAG
>CAXTTX010000588.1:1599-2971 GCA_964247045.1 uncultured Verrucomicrobiales bacterium
AGTTGAGGCCCGCGTTGGCGGGATAGGCAGTGGAACCGAGTGTCGAATCCGCGAGCGCAAGCAAGCATTTCCACTCCCAACCCCGGAGCTTGGCGGGACAGGATTCCAAGGCCGCCAGCGCCGCCCCGGTATCCCCGGTGGTGATGGCATTCCGCGCCGCCTGCAGGGCACCCCGGTACGCGCCCAGGTCCAGCTCGGCCCCTTGTTTTCCCGCCAGCGCGGTGGCCCGTTCCGCCGTCTCGCGCGCCTTCAGGGCCTCGTCCTTCGCCTCCAGCGCCGCCAGCCGCGCCCGCCGCTCGCGGGTCAGCCCCAGGGTGGTAAAGACCACCGCTGTCACCAGGAGCACCAGAACCCCGCCGCCGATCACCAGCGGCATCCGGTATTTCCCGACGAATTTTCCCGTCCGGTACTTCCAACTCGGTGGCGCCGCTTCCACCGCTTCTCCTGACAGATATCTCCGGATATCTTCCGCCAAACCACCGGGGGAGTCGTACCTCCTCGCACGGTCCTTGTCCATGGCCTTCATCACCAGCCAATCCAGCTCGCCGCGGAATTCCTTGATCAATTGCTGCGCCTCCATCGACCTCGCCTTCGCCAGCGTTGCCAACGGGGATGTTTGGCCGCTTTCCGTGGCTGGTCCCGCTTTCCTCGCCACCGGCTGCGACAAGGTTCCCACCCGGGTGCTCGGCTTCGGCGGATCCTCGTCGCGCAGGATGCGCGCCACCTCATGCAGCGCCGCGTTCCTCAGCTTCCCGGTGTCGAACGGCGTGTTGCCGGTCAAAAGCTCGTAAAGAAGCACCCCCAGGCTGTAAACATCCGACCGCGTGTCGATGTCCAGGCTGCCCGTCGCCTGTTCCGGGCTCATGTATTGCGGTGTGCCGATGAACTGGTCATGCAGCGTGAAAAGGGTCTTGTCCGTTAGCTGATAGGACGTGGCCTTCGCGATTCCAAAGTCGATCACCTTCGCATGCGGCCGGCCGTCCTGCGTGCTCACGAGGATGTTGCTTGGCTTGATGTCCCGGTGGATCACTCCCTTCTGGTGGGCGTGCTGGATGGCATGGCAAACCTGCTGGAAAAGCTCCAGCCGCTCCCGGATCGTCAGGTGATTCACGTCCGCATACTCGGTGATGGGAATCCCCTTCACATACTCCATCGCGAAAAACGGCCGCCCCCTCTCGTCCATGTCCGCCCCATACACCTTCGCAATGTGCGGGTGATCCATCAGCGCCATCGCCTGCCGCTCCGCCTCGAATCGCGCCACCACCTGCTTCGTGTCCATCCCCAGCTTGATCAGCTTCAGCGCCACCTCGCGCCGGAACGGCACCCGTTGCTCGGCACGGAACACCTCCCCCATCCCCCCATCCCCACGTAC
>CAXTTX010000589.1:0-2958 GCA_964247045.1 uncultured Verrucomicrobiales bacterium
CGGTGTAGCGGTTGAAAAGGGGAGGGAACACCTGCAACGGCAGCGCCGCGGAAAGGAACAGCGGATTCCTTCCCAGCGCCTCCAGGATCATCCCGCCGAGCTTTTTCGCGGCGGGTGATGCTTCCGGCAATTGCATGTTGTCCTTCGCCTTCGCGGACTGGTGCCCGGCCGTCACCTTGCCGTCCACCCAATCGGCCGCGTCAAGCAGGCCGCGGGCTTCCGCCACCTGCTCCGCCGTCAGCACGTCCGGGATCTTGATCAGCACGGCTTTGGGTTGTTAGAACTTGATGTCCGCCGTCAGCACCACCGAGCGCCCTTGGCCCGGCACATAGTGGCCGCCACCGACGCGGTCGATGTAATCCCGGTCCGTCAGGTTGTAGGCGTTCAGGCGGAAAATCACATCCTTGTTGAGCTGGTAGCTCACCATCCCGTCCAGCGTGGCATAGCCCGGTGCTTTCTGGCGCGTTTCCGCATCATTGCGATTGTAGCGGCTGCCCACATACTGCGTGCCCACGCCGATCTGGAAGCCGGCGGGCAGGTCGTGTACCGTCCACAGGCTGAAGGAATTTTCCGGCGTGTTGCTGATCTCGCTGCCTTCTTCTCCCGCGTTCTTGGATTTCGTAACCTCACTGTCCAGGAAGGTGTAGCCGCCAATCACGCGCCACTTCTCGGTGAGCAGGCCGGTGAAGCCGAACTCGAAGCCCTGCACCCGCTGCTCGCCGTCGAGCGTGATGATGTCCGTCGAATCCACTGGATCCTCCGTCCGCGCGTTCGTTTTGTCGGTGCGGAAGATCGCTCCCGTCAGCATCAGCTTGTCTTCCAGCAGGTCCCACTTGGTGCCCAACTCGATGGTCCGGTTCTCTTCCGGGTCGATGTCGAAGTATGCCGCCGAGTTCGTTGAGGTGCTCAACGCCAGCCCTTCGCCGGACGGGTTGAAGGACGTGCCGTAGCCGAGGTAGATGCTGCCTTGCTCCACCGGCTTGTAGGTGATCGCGCCGCGGTAGCTGAACATGTCATCCGTCCGTCCCAGGTTCGTCACGGCTCCCGGAACAGCCGGGGTGCCCGGAGTAGCCGGCACCGTCGGGGCCACGGAATAATAATCCAGGTCGAAGCGGTCCCAGCGCACCCCGCCGCTCAGGCTCCAGTGTTCGTCGATCTTCGCCGTGTCGAACAGCGAGACGGCGAAGGAATCCGAGGTCGTGCTGTTGACGCCGTCATTGTAGACGAAGTTCGGCACATAGGGATCGTGCGCGTTGGGATTCCAGAGATCCGCGTCGGGAACCGTCCCGATCTTGAGGTCGTCGCGCAGGAGGTTCTTCGACTTCTCATGGGAAAACTCCAGCGCGCCGATTACAGAGTGCTCCACCTTGCCGGTCGTGAAATCGTACCGCAGTTCCGTCTGGTTGGAGATGATGCTGTCCGTTTGGTCGCGGTTCTTCCAGTCGGTCCGGCGGATGGACGTCGGGTCGGCGCCGGGAGGCAAGGGCGCGCTTCCCGTGCTGTTGGTGTAGAAGCGCGGCGCCGTCACGCTCAGGTCGATGGTGTTCTGGCCGTAGCGCGTGGTGTTGCGCAGCTTCAGCTTCTCATTGAAATCGTGCTCGAAGATCGCGGTCGCGATGTCCGTCTTCGTGTCCTCGTGGTCGCGGGAAAGCAGGCCATACCAGTTGCTGTCGTCCGCGCCGCTGCGGCCGGGCGGCAGTCCCGTGTTGTTCTCATTATCCGTGGTCCGCGAGTCATCGCGCGGCACCCACGGCAGGCCGTAGTCCGGCACGTTGTTTTGCTCCAGGTGGAAATAGCTCAGCGTGAGGCGCGTCTCGGTCCCGAGCCCGAAGGTCACGGACGGGGCAATCCCCCAGCGTTCTTGCTCCACGTGGTCACGGTCCGGAACGTCCTGGGTGTGATAGACACCGTTCACCCGCACGGCCGTCCCCGTGAGCGTAGGAATCTCCTCATTCACATCGAAGGTGCCGCGCAGGAAGTTGTCCGTGCCACCGCCGAGCATGATGCCGTAGTCGTTCTCCAGATGCGGCATCTTGCTCGAAAGGTTGATCGAGCCACCCGTGGACCCGCGGCCCGCGCTGGTGGAGGAGGGCCCCTTGGTCACTTCCACCTGCTCGATGTTGAAGGGATCACGGCTGTAGCCGCCGAAGTCCCGCACGCCATCCACGAAAAGGTCCGTCCGCGCGTTGAAGCCCCGGATCGCCAGGTTGTCACCGGGAGGAACTCCACCCTCACCCGCCTGGATGCTGATCCCCGGCACGTTCTTCAGCACGTCACGCAGGTTGGTCACACCCTGTTCCTCCATCACCTCCTGCGGAATCACGGTCACCGTTTGCGGCACATCGCGCAGCGGCACGGTGTATTTGCCCGTCGTCAGGTTCTCCGGCTTGTAGGGCTTCTTCGTCCCGTCGGCCTGCACCACCATTTGAGGCAGCTCGGTTGCGTCGGCCGCCGGCTTTTCCTCCGCTTCTGGCGTCGGGGCCGCAGCGGCTCCCAACTGGCTCAGCGCCAGCAGGGTGCCCGTCATCGCGAACTTTTCCGCACCCCGCATCCGGAGCGTCGTGAACGGGGATTCGTTGCCTTCATTCGCCACCGGCGATCCGGTTTGGCCGGGCTTTTGGGAGTTGGATGGTGATTTCATCGGGAAAAACTTCGCTTCTTGCCTCCTCCTCCACGGGGAGTGCCGACAAGCTGTTGCGATTGAGTCTCATTTTCCTCAGTCGGTCTACCCCAAAAATTCACCAGTTGGCGACATCTTCTTCCTGTGGCTGGGGCGTCTCGCCCCAGTCCGTTGCCGGGGCGTCCCGCCCCGCTCTTCCCGGAGCACAATCGGTGCGAAGCGTAGATGGAGGTCGAAGAAGAGAACCAGAGCAGCCCTCAAAATTCATTCCGCCCCGTCAACCCCGCCTCTTCCCGGAACCGCAATCGGAGCGAAGCTTAGATGGAGGGCGAAGAAGA
>CAXTTX010000590.1:0-2927 GCA_964247045.1 uncultured Verrucomicrobiales bacterium
CGTGAGCCAGACCATCGCGCCGAGGACCATCGCCCCGCAGAGCGCGAGCGTGGTCCAGACACAGGTGCCCCGGGTGCCTTTCATGAGTTCCAACGATAACCTTTTCCGCGCACCGTTGCGAGCAGGGACTGGTCCTTGTCGCCGAGCTTTGTCCGGAGGTGCATGATGTGCATGTCGATGGTGCGGGTTTCCGTGCGGTCCGGGTCCAGTCCCCACAGGTTACGCAGGATTTCCTCCTTGCTGATCACCCGGTCACCGGAGTCCATCAAGTAGCGGAGCAGTTCGGTTTCCCTTTCGGAAAGCTCCTCGCGCCGCCCGTCGCTGAAGCTGAGCACGCCCTCGCGGAAGTCCGCCTCGCCGCCGGGCAGCGGGCGGCTGTCCGCCGGAGCGGCGCGCTCGCAGGTGCGCCGCAGCACGGCGTCCACCCGGGCGAGAAGTTCCTTCATGCTGAAAGGTTTCACCACATAATCGTCCGCGCCGGTCGTGAGGCCGCGCACGCGGTCGTTTTCCTCGCCGCGCGCCGAGAGGATGATCACCGCCTGGCCGGGGCGCTTCCGCTTCAGGGCCTCCAGGATCTGAAAACCGGAGGGGCCGGGCATGACCACGTCCAGCAAGAGCAGCCGGTAGTTCGCCTTCAGCGCCAGGTCCATGCCGACATGGCCGTCCGCCGCCTCGAGGACGCGGTAGCCCGCATAGTCCAGCACGTCCACGATACCCCGCCGCACGGCGGGATCGTCTTCTACGACAAGAATGGTGATATCGGGCACGGGGACGGTGGAGTTGTAGGAAAATTTATCGCCATGGGCAAGCAGGTGCCTGCGGCGAGGCAACTCCATGGAAGCCGAAATCCAGCATCCTGTCCGTAAATGCCCGGTAAATTCCGCGGCTAGGGCTCCGCCAGGCGGAAGAACCAGCGTGCCGCGGCCGGTTTCGGCAGCGAGAACACCGCCTGGCCGCCCACATCGGGCGTGTAAGGTCCATCATCATGCCAGGAATGCAGGTCGGGCGAGGATTGCCAGTGATAGGTTACTCCCTTGGAAAGGTGGTCGCAGGTGAAGGTGAGCACCGAGTTCGCCTGGACTTGCAACTCGAGACGGGGGATGACCGGTGAAAAGCGCAGGATGCGGCCATTGTCACCATCCGCAATCCAGAGGTGTCCGGTGGCATCGCGGGCCATCTGGCGCGCTGTGGAGAATTGCCCCAACCCTTGGCCGGGAATGGAAAAGCCGAAATCCTGTTGGCCTAACAAACCGTCCGCATCCGTGCCGTCGGGCCGGGAGGCCGCGTTTTCCCAGCGCAGCACCCGGTTGTTTCCGCTGTTGGAAAACCAGAGGCGCCCCCCGGGTTCGGCGCAGGGATATCCGAAACTCACGCCATCCGGGCTGAGTCCCCCATCCACCGCGGTGGTGGGACCATCCTGGCCGAGCACTCCATCGGCAGCGGCGAACGAGGCCTTGGACGCCGCGCTATCAAAACGGAGGATTCGCAAGTGAGTGGAGTCTGCCACCCACATCCTGCCGGTTTTATCGAGTGTGATGCCGGTGGATGAAAAGTGTCTTCCATCGGTGATCCCGACGTCAAGGGTCTGAAAATCCGGTTGGCCGAGAACCGCATTCGCCTGCGGGTTGTTGCCCTTGCTCCCGGCCAGGTCGAAGCGCAGCAGGCGGGAGTAGTTTCCCACCCACAACTCCCCGCCGGGACCTGCCGCAATGGCAGAGGGGTAGCTGATGCTCCGATCCGACAGGGCCGGTTCACCGCCTGAAGAAAAATCCGCCTGCCCGAAGACGGCATCCGCCGAACCACCGCTCGCACGCTGCCCGGCATGGTTGAAGCGCAGGACGCGGTTGTTCTCCGTATCCGCCACCCAGAGCGAACCGTTCGCATCGACGGTAATTGCCTGTGGCTCCCGCAAGCGGTTGGCGGCGGTATCCGGCGTGAAGCTGGAAAAGTCCGGTTGGCCGAAGACGGCCTCGGCGGCATCTCCGGAAGCCAGTGATTGGACGCTTGAGAACCGCAGCACGCGGTTGCGCTCGTCATCGATGACGAACAGCTTCCCGCCGGTGGGATCGATGGCCAGACCCCCGGGCTGGAATTTGCGCGTCAGGTCGGTGGTGGTCGATGCGGCACCGAGCACGCTATCCGCATCCGCGCCGTTCACCTTGGTGTAGGCGTATTCGTGCCGGATCACGCGGTTGTTGGAATCGTCGCCAATCCAGAGACGGCCGCCGATGCCGAGAGCCAGCGAGGTTGGAATGCTGATGCCGCCGGGGCCCGTGCCAATCTCCAGGGTATTGAATGAGGTTTGGCCGAGCACCCCATCCGCAGGGGAGCCGCTGGCCTTGAAGATCGCATTGTCGAAACGGACCACGCGGCCCAGAAGGCCACCGGCGTAGAGCCTTCCGGATGCATCGGCCGCGAGGCAGACGGGCAGCGGGATTCCCGACGCATCGGCATGCATGTCGGTCTGTGAAAATCCCGGCTGGCCCAGGACGCGCGTTGCCGCCGCACCGGTCGTGATGTACGGGGCATCCGCGAAGAGCATGACGCGGTTGTTGGGCAGATCCGCGACCCAGAGGACGGGACTTCCCTGGATGACGGGATTGGGTGAGATGGCGACGGCGCGGGGCATCCCGAATTTTGCGGAACCCGTCCCACCGCCGCCGGTGGTGAAGGAGGATTGGCCGAGCACCACGCCGGCATCAGATCCGTTAGGCAGGGATGCGGCGTTGTTGAAGCGCAGCACCCGGCAGTTGGTCGTATCCGCGACGTAGAGATTCCCAAAAGCGTCGGTAACGAGGCCCGCGACCAGCGACACCGTGTTGCGGGAGGTGCCGGGGGAGTTGTTATAGAAATTCACCTGTCCCAGAACGCCATTCGCCGGTGACCCGCTGGGAATTGTCGAGGCATGGTCGAAGCGGAGGATGCGG
>CAXTTX010000591.1:0-2888 GCA_964247045.1 uncultured Verrucomicrobiales bacterium
TCAGATAGAGGCGGCCCGTCGTGCCATTGAGCGTCACTGCCACATGGACCCAGGTGTTGGTGGAGATGGCGACGGAGCTGTCGATGGTCTGCTCCGCCGTCGAAGGGGTGCGGATGGCGAAACGCATTTTCGAGGTGTTAGGAGCGTTCGCGTTGTATTGCGGCGCGAGGAACAGGTAATTGGTCGAGCCCGTGCCGAAGTCGAAGACCCGCGCCCAGGTGCTGAAAGCGGATACCTTCACCCAGGCCGCGATGGTGAAGTCGTTCAAGCCGCCCGCGATTCCCACGGGCAGCGTGACATGCTGGCTGCTGCCGCTGAGGTTCCCGGCGTTGCCAATTTTTCCCGCCACGAAGGTGGCCCCTCCCGCCAGCGTTCCATTCTGGCCATTCCCCGAGGCATCCGCGGCGATCGTGCCCGCCGCTTCGTCGAAACGCAGGTGGACCAGCGGCCCCGGCCGGGTGACCGACGCCTCGGGGGAGGAAAGGCCCGTGCCCGAGCTGTTCGATCCATGGACGACATAATAGAAAGTCTTCCCGCCTCCCGCCGTGGTGTCCGTGAAATTATCCGTCACCGTTTCACCCAGGGTCACATATGGTCCGCCGGGCGTGGTTCCCCGTTTCACCTGATAGCTAGTCGCGCCGCTTACCGCCGGCCAATCCAGCAGGACGTTGCCGCCGACGGCGGTGGCCGTTAGACCCGCGGGCGCCGCCGGCACCGCGACGATCTGGGCGGCTCCTTGTGACATCTCGATGCAATCGAGACTGTAACCCGCACTGAGAAATCCCGTGGCACCCGAGCCGCTGATGGGGAACACATACAGCGTGTTCGTTCCCGCCACCAGCGCGCTGGCAGGCACGGCGAAGGTGTAGGTGACATTGTTTCCCCGATAGGTGCCCACCGTGAGCGTGCGGGTCTCCGGTTGGGTCGAAGCGGCCGGGTTCGAGGGATACGTCCAGGAATTCACCGAGATCTTCGGACGCGCGCCTTCATAGGCGGCGGTAAGGCCGACCCGGATCGTGCTGGCGACGACCTGCGCGGCGGTGAGCTGGAACTGGATCGCCTGGCTGCCATTCACATCCTTCCATTGGTAAGAGGGGATACCGGTCGCGAGCGTGGAAGTGCCCACGACGTAGGTGCCCGGATTCCACGATGCCATGCGGACATCGGAGGGATGCATCGTGGTGATCTTGTCGCCATTGAGGAATTCCTGCGGAGTGCCGTCCCAATTTCCAACCCGCCAGAGAGGCAGCGTCGTCGAAGGATCCGCATTGATGGCGAGGGAACCGAGGGCCGTGGTGCCACCCGCGGAAACCGTGACGGAGGACGTGTAAACCGCGAGTTCCTTCTTGTAAACCTTCATCGTGTAGGTGCCCGGCAACATGCCAGCCATGTTGAAAGCCCCGTTTTCCGCCGCGGCATCCGTCCAATACTGCGCCGTGGTGTTGGCGAAACCCACCGTATAGGCCTGTGTCGGATCGCGACCCGTGATGGCTGTCCCGCTCACCGTCCCTCGCCCGGAGGCACCGACGTAGCCCGTGAGCCCCATGTTCGCCACCCAGGACGTATCCGGCGCGGTGGGTGCGGCCCCATTGTTGAAAGCGAGCACATACGGCCCGTTGAGGATATTCGTGCGGAAGGGTTCCGTTTGCGCCTCACCGTAGTTGATGATGTAAGTGATCTCCTGGTCCCCGCCGCATTGGTTCAGCAAGCTCCGGTAAAACGGCCCGCCCGAGTCGCCCTCGTGGTTGCTCCGCAGCATCCACACGCCGACATTCGTGCCGGTGGCACCGATGTAGGACCAGTCCTTGAGGCGCATGTTCGAGTAATGCTTTGAGCGCGTCGTCCCATCGGCCATGCCGAAGATGTCCGCGGACTCGATGGAGCCGGTGTTGTTGCGGATATCCGAGGGTACGGGGCCGTTCGGAAGCTTCGCCTCCGGGATGCGCACGATGTAGCGGCACAGGCCGTGGATGTCCGGCTCCGTCGTGAAATAGGTGGCCATGTAAATGTGCGGTTGCCCGTTCCGCGCCATGTAGTAGTGGGTGAGGTTGCCCGCCACCACCGTGATCCGGATATAGTCCGTGTTGATCACCGTCGCACTGACGGTGACGGCGGATACCCCGGTGTAGAGAAAGTCAAAGCCCGAGGTGATCTGTGAACCGCGCGAGGTGTTCTGATATTCCACCCCGTTGTATACCAGGCTCATGATGTCCCCCGCGGACTGCGTGCTGGAACCGTTGTCGGTGCGGCGCACCTTGAAGACGAGGTTCGCCCCGGTATCCACCGTGTAGAAGTCCGTGGCCGTGGTCAGCCCGAAGGCCGCGAACAGGGGCGCGGGGAGGGCGAGGCACAGGAATACGGCCAGGAGGCGGGCGAGCCGGAGAATCATCATGGGTTTTCTTTTCCGGGGGAGCGGGCGAGCCAAAATAAGCACGGAAACGGGAACTCTCAATAACCCGAACGGGGGCCTTCTCCGGGCCTTCCCGGGGAAGCATCTTCCTGGGAAATCAATCCCGGGGCAGCCCGGGCTTGGCTGCCACCCCCCTTTCACCTAGTAATTCCACCGATGACTCCCTACCTGAAGATCAGCAAGTTCACACTCGGCATGGGCGACCGTTTCGCCCACCAGGCCTCCGCCCAGTTGCGGGCCTGCACCTTGGCCGCGAAGGCGGGAGCCGCCATTTGCCCGGTCTGGAACAAGTCCAACCGCGAGCACAACATCGTCGGCTCCGAGCCCGCGAGCACCCGGGCCGCGGCGGACGCGGCGGTGAAGGCGGCCGGCTGGGACGGCCCCTACCATGTGGATGCCGACCACATCGGGCTGGCGACCGTGGACCGCTTCGTCGCGGTGTCGGATTTTTTCACCATCGACGTGGCGGATTTCATCG
>CAXTTX010000592.1:0-2873 GCA_964247045.1 uncultured Verrucomicrobiales bacterium
GGCTCCTCGTTCAGGTAACGATGCACGTCCATCGCCAGTCCATTGGCTGTTTCATAACGGCGCTGGCGCTCATGATCGGTTGCCTTCATCACGATCCAGTCAAGATCCCTCGCAAGCAAGGATGGCAAGCGATGCGGATCCATCCCGCGCCGGGCGGCGATTTCCGCGATTTCATCCTCGGGAATCTCGCGCAGCCTCACGGAAGGTATCCCCGTCTCGCCCTCCCGCACGATGCCGCGGATTTCCTCGATACCCCGGTCCTTCAAATGTTCCGGGTTCAGCGGAGGTCTTCCTGTTAGCAACTCGCAAAGCAGCGCCCCGAGGCTGTAGATGTCACTGCGGGTGTCGATGTCCACGCCGCCTTCCGCCTGTTCCGGGCTCATGTAGGCGGGCGTGCCAATAAGTTGGCCGGACTTCGTCACCGTACCTTCCGCCTCCAGTCCAGCCGCGGTCGCCTTGGCGATTCCGAAGTCGATCACCTTCGGGACCTCCCTGCCGTCATGCTCACGGACGAGGACATTGGACGGCTTGATGTCGCGATGGATCACCCCCTTCTGATGCGCGTGCTGGATCGCCTCGCAAACCAGCGTGAACAACTCCAGGCGCTGCCGGATCCCGAGACGATTGCGGTCACAAAATTCGGTGATTTTTTCCCCGTCCACCAGTTCCATCACGAAATAGGGCCGGCCCGAGGCTGTGACACCGGCGTCAAGCACCCGCGCGATGTTCGGATGATCCATCAGGGCCAATGCCTCGCGTTCCAAGCTGAAGCGCGCGATCACGTTCTCCGTGTCCATCCCGAGACGGATGATCTTCAAGGCCACCTTCCGCTTCACCGGCTCGCGTTGTTCCGCCAGATAAACCACGCCGCAGCCGCCGGCGCCGAGGCGGTCGATCAGGCGATAAGCCCCGATGCGCGCTCCGAGGCTGTAATCGTTCCCGCCCTCGTCAGCCGCCCCTTCTTGCTTTTCCACCTCCGGCTGGAGCTCGAAGAAATCTTCCGCATCCCGCTGGACCTCTAACAATTCCTCAAGCCACTTGAGCCGCGCCTCGTCGCCATGACAGGCGAACTCGAGGAAAGCCCGCCGCACGGCCACCTCGCGGAAGCTCGTCGCCGCCGTGAAAAGCATCTCGTTGATGGACGGGGTCATCGCTCGTTTTCCTCGCGGATCATCCGGAACAGCCGCGCCTTCGCATACGCCCAGCGGCGCTCCACCGTGCGCTCCGTCACCCCATCCATCGCCGCGATCTCATGGTTCGTGAGCCCTCCGAAAAACTTCAGCGAAATCACCCGCACGCAGTCCGGTTCCTCCTGCTCCAGCCGCCTCATCATCTCATCCACCAGCAATACCCGCTCGTCCAGCGTGGTGGCAGCCACCTCCAGGCCGTGGACCTCGATGTCGAGCAACTCCGAATTCTCACCCCGCTTCAAACTCGCCTTCGCCCGTGCCCTGTCCACGAGGATGTGCCGCATCGCCTGGGCCGCGGCCCGGAAGAAATGCGCGCGGTCGCTCCACGAGCGTTCCTCATCACCCGAGATCTTCAGCCAAGCCTCATGCACCAGCGCCGTGGCCTGCAAGGTGTCTCCCGGCGACGCGCTGGACATCCGCCTTTTGGCCAGGCTCCGGAGTTCGTCATACACCAGCGGCAGGAGCTCCGCGGAAATCAGACTCCCACTCCCGCTTGCCGATTCCAAAATCCGGGTGAGTTCCTTCACACCAGCAGCCTCTACCGCCAGACCAAAAGTTTGTCGATGGAGGAATGGCGGAGCGCGCTCTGGACGGATCGAGAATCTCGTGAATCCGGCAGGTATACAATCCACCCACGGCTCATCCCGAAAAATTTCCCGGTCCATTCATCCCGGAAGGGCTCGCCAACCTCCCACCTTGGGCCGATCCCACCCAGGGATCAGACCGTCCTTGAAAAAGAATCTTGCGGAAAAATCCGGAAATTGTGTAAGCTTCCCGTGGACGCACCCCCGGTGCCGCGCAAACCCCGCGGCATCTCTGGTGAAGATCCCCCGGCGTCTGCCGACCCATGATTTCTTTGGAACGATCCACGAAACTCCCCGCAACCGGTTCTTTTGACCGGCGGGCTTATTCCGTTTCCGTGTCTGGCTTATGATTTTAGCCGCCGGTTCATCGTTCCGCCCCTTCTTCGCATCCGTATCGCGCGCCGGTTCACCCCGTTCGTGCCGAACCTTGCGTCGCATCCAATAACTGGAGGATCCAAAGCCATAGCCAAGCCATCAAGAGACCAAAACAGGGGTCGTTACCGCGATATGACGCGGATCAACGACCGCATCCGTGCCCCGAAAGTCCGCGTCGTCCTCGCCAATGGCGAACAGCTCGGGGTCATGAGTTCCCGTGAAGCCCTGTCCAAGGCCCAATCGCTCGGTCTCGACCTCGTCGAGATTGCCGGCCAAGTGGATCCGCCGGTCTGCAAGATCGTCGATTACGGGAAGTACAAATACGAACAGGCCAAGCTGAAAAAGCAGAAGTCCAAGGCGTCGACGCGCATGAAGGAAGTGAAATTCCGCGTGGGCACGGGCCAGCACGACTACAACATCAAGCTCGGCCGGGCGGAAGGTTTCTTGGAATCCAATCACAAGTGCCGTTTCGTCCTGCAGTTCCGCGGTCGCGAAAACGCCCACAAGGATCTCGGGTTTGTAGTGCTCAACCGCATCATCGAGGATCTCAAGACGATGGCCCAGGTGGACCAGCCGCCGCGCCTCAATGGCCGCGCCGTCGCAATGATCCTCTCTCCCCTGCCCGCCCACCAGCGGAAGCGCAAGTTCCACCTCTTCCACGGTGAACTCATGGAGGAAGATGATTTCGAAGAGGACGAGGTCCACGACGAGGACATCCCCGATG
>CAXTTX010000593.1:0-1249 GCA_964247045.1 uncultured Verrucomicrobiales bacterium
TCCTTGCCGACCAGCGAGGCGGTGAGGGCGAGGCAGCCGTTGATCGCGCGGGTCTTGCCATCCGGATCTAACAAGAGAATCGTGCAAGCCCCGCAGTCGCCCTCGTTGCAGCCTTCCTTCGAGCCGGTCCGGCCACTGGAGCGGAGGTAGGTGAGGATGCTCTGATGCACCGGCACGCCGGAAACATCGACGGGTGCGCCGTTGATAACAATCGTGTCAGGGGATGCGGTGGACATCTTTGTAATAGAGATAGCTTGCGGGCAGGTCGCCCATGGCGACGAACCACTGCGGGCAATAGGGCGCCATCCAGATGGCGTCGCCCGCGGTCACGGGATAGTAGCTTTCCTCCAGGCGATAAACGCCTTGGCCGGCGAGCATGATAAGGCCGTGCTCCATGATGTGGGTTTCCACGAAGGGGAGGGTGGCCCCCGGCTGATAGACGAAGATGTTCATCGCCATGTCATAACGCGGATCGATGGGCAGCAGGGTCTGGAGGAGGGCGCGGGAATTGCCGAGGAAGGGTTCCCCCTTGATGTCATCGGCGAGGCCGTGGACCATGGGAGGCGGCTCGAGATCGGGAAGCGGTTCGAAGATTTTCCGGAAGACGGTGACCCGGGTGTCGGGATTGCCGGTGATGACGAGCTGGGTGTCCGAGGGGACGAAAATGAAGCCGGTGGTGTCGAGTGGGATGGTTTTCCACGGCAGGCCGATTTCACAGGTTCCCGTTTCCACGTAGAGGACGTGCTCATGGGGGCTGGCGGGGAAAATGGCGCTGCCGCCCTCCGCATCGAAGGTGATGAGGATTTGCGAGAGCTTCGCGCCCATCGCCGGGGAGAGCATGATGAAGGCGGTGGCGTTCTTCCAGCCGGGGAAGGTGGAGGGCACGTGGCCGTCCGGCGCGATCAGCGCGTGACGCGTGGATACGATCGTGCGGGTGTTGCCAAAGGGTGATGACATTGGGTTCAAATACCGGGAAATGCCCGTGGTTGCGAGGAATTTCCCGGACGGGTGGGGAATTTCAGGGTGACCGGCGGGTGGGTGCTGGCGCGGGGAAAGCAGGTGGTGTTCCGGGGTGGGGGAAATCCGCTCAAGACGCAAGACGCAAGACGCAAGACGCAAGACGCAAGACTGGAAGACCGAAGAGAAGAGAGAGAGCCTCCTATCGTAGGAGAGTTGCGGGAACCGGGGTGAGAGGAGATGTAGCGGGAGGGCCGGTGAGCGCGCTGTCCCGAGACTTCACAGGGCTGTA
>CAXTTX010000593.1:1259-1976 GCA_964247045.1 uncultured Verrucomicrobiales bacterium
GGAATCTTCCGCGTGTTTCGGCGTTGACGGCCTTGCCGCGAAGATACGTCCCTGCGATGGCGATGAAGCTGGTCATGCCGATGTAGGGTGAAATCGCGTGGCGAGTCAGCAGGCTGCTTTTCTCGATGATGAATGGTCTCTTCTCCACCACGATGAAATCCGCATCGTAGCCGGGTTCGAGCTTTCCCTTTCCGGTCAGCCGGAAGCGCTCCGCGACATTCGACGAGATCTGCGGAATGATATCGAGCGAACGGCTCAGGACGAGCGGCAGGCCGTGTTGGATGCCGGCGATGCCGCCCCACATGGCGAAGATGTCGTCACCCACCTTCAGGTCCATGGGGGAGGGGGAGTGGTCGGAGCCAATGGTGTCGGTGGTGCCATCCAACAGTTCCCGCCAGAGGCCTTCCAGGGTTTCGGCGGAGCGGATGGGCGGGGCGCACTTGGCGGCGGGGCCGGTGTTGATAGCGGCGATGTCGTCGAGCAGGAGGTAGTGCGGGCAAGTTTCGACGGTGACGTTGACCCCCATGGCCTTCGCGGCGGAAACCATGCGGATGCCTTCCGGACAGGTGACGTGGACGATGTGGAGGGTACAACCGGTTTCCCCGGCGATGTCAGTGGCGATCTTGATGGCAGAGAGTTCCGCCTCGATGGGACGGGAATCCAGCCAAGCCCGCATGTCGCGCGTGGCGGGCGGGTGGGATTTTTGCCAAGCGGCGA
>CAXTTX010000593.1:1986-2871 GCA_964247045.1 uncultured Verrucomicrobiales bacterium
AATCCGGGTCCTCCGCGTGGACGCCGACGGGAAGGCCGAGGCGGGCCGCGATCCGCATACCCTTGCGAAGGGTGGAGGGATTGGCGTCGCCGAATTCATCGATGCCGGAGGGGCACATGAAAGCTTTGAAGCCCATCGCGCCGGCTTCCGCCATGGCTTCCATGTGGTCGAGCGAATCGGGCGTGAGGCCGCCCCACAGGGCGAAATCGAGGCAGGACAATTCCTCCGCGAGGCGGCGTTTTTCCTCAAAGGCGGCGCGGGTGATGACCGGCGGGCTTGAATTCAGCGGCATGTCGCAGAAGGCGGTGCCTCCCCCGGCGGCAAGGGCGCGCGAGCCGGTGGCAAGGCCTTCCCAATGGCCGCGGCCGGGTTCGTTGAAGTGGACATGGGCGTCGATCCAGCCGGGGAGGATGATGTCGTCGCCGAAATCGATTTCATCCATTGCGGTGCCGGAAACGGAAGGTCCGCAGGCGGTGACCTTTCCAGCGGCGATTCCGAGGGAACCGCGCGTGCCGTCGGCGAAGGTGCCGTGGATGAGTAGGTCGTGATCGCTCATGGATAGGAAAGGTCATTCCAGCAGATCGCGGGCCGGGACGCAAGGAAGAGCAGTAGTGGCAGGATCGGCATTATCGCGAGCGTTGGGAGCCTTTGACGAAACCAATTTCCGGTTGTCGCCGCCACGTGGAAAGCTAGCTTTGGGGTAAATCCGATGATGAAAAACCTGTTTTGCCTGGTCCTCGTTGGCCTGTTGCCGCTTCACGCGCAAGCCGCGCCGCCGAACATGGTGATTTTCATTTCCGACGACCACACCGCCAAGGATTCCTCCGTGTATGGCTCGAAGGATGTGAAAACCCCGCACATGGACCGTCTGGCGGCGGATGGCAT
>CAXTTX010000594.1:0-2865 GCA_964247045.1 uncultured Verrucomicrobiales bacterium
GGTGTTTCAGGCCAATAGGCGTTCATGGAGGATCTTGAAATTGTGGGTAAGATGCAGGAAAGGCTCATACACGTTCCCGACCGTCACCGCCGCGCCCCTCTCCAGCAGCGCGCCGCTCCAGTTCTTCGTCGGATCCCGCAGTTGCTCCGCGCTGAACGAGTGCAGGTGTATCGCCACCGCCCCCTTGCGGAAAAGGAAACGGCTGTTCAGGAAAGGGCCGTTCACGTTCCAGTCATACCAGCCGAAGTAAAGCGAGGCATCCGTCATCGGATAATTCTTCGGCAGCGTCTCGTTGAAGCGGTCCACCGCGGTCGGTATCCCCGCGTCACGGTCCTGCTTCACCACGCCTTCCAGCCACTGGTCACCGAGCGGAAACTTGTTGGCGATGTCCACGTAGGCCCGTCCCCACAACCCGGTCTGCTCGGTCTCCACCGCGTCTTGGATCATCCGCTGGCAGATCGCCGGCGTCGGGCCATCGATCCTCGCCGTTAGAATGAGAAAGGGCAATTTCGCGTCCGTGATCGAAACCGGCGAATCGTAAAACTTATTTTGCAGCACCCCATCGATCGGCAGCCCCTCCGCACCGAACATGGCCAGTTCGGAATCCACCGAGGCCTCGTCGTGTCCCTCCATCGGGCTCTTCGGCGGCGGTGCCCCCTCGACCTTGGCTTTCGCCTTCGGCTGAATCCGCAGCGGCACCCCATACATCGTCACCAGCACCCGGATCTTGTTCCGCACCGGCAGCTTCACCCCGCCCTCGGTCCGCCGCTCCCACCACTCCCGGATGTCGAACTGCCGCCTCAGCGGCTTGGCGATCATCTCGTCATAATCCTCCCGCGAAATATCCGTCCGGTTCGGTAAATCCAGGCCGACCAGGTTGTCCCGCGGAATCCCCCGCGCCTGCCGGTAGGCGTTGGCCAGTTTCTCGGAATCCGGCAGCTTGGAATTGTAAACCACCGCCACCTCCTCCGGGGCCAAGTCCGCCAGCGACGCCTGGCCCCAGATGGCCAATCCCAGCGACAACACGGCGAAAAATCTCATCGCGAAAAATCATGCCCGGAACCCCGCCCCATGCAAGACCCGGCACGCTTCCGGCCACCTCATTTTGAACTAATTCCGGATTTCAAAAGTGACCCGCCCCCCGGCCCCTCTTCCCGCGGCCCCGCCGCGGCCGGAGCGGGTCCACTCTTGGGCCCGTTATCAACCCCGTCTTCCTTCCCAATCGACCCCGTCCTCTTTTTCCCATCAACCCCGTTTTCCTTTCCCCCACCATCCCCTTCCCCCTCCGACCCATCTTTCCATTCTCCCAGAGAGCGGCGATTTGCCTTCGGGCGAAGATCCTGCGGATTGTTCCGAATCGCCATTCTCTTCGCCCTTCTTCCATAAGGGGTGGGGACGTCCTCGTCCCCTTGGCTTCGCTCGTCTTCCTCTCCCGCATCTCGCCTCCACGCCTCCCCCATCCCTCTCTTCACTCTCCAAGTCTTAAGTCTCAAAGCAAAATCCGCATCCCATCATACGCCACCCTCACGTTCGCCGGCAGCGCAATCGGCTTCCTCACATCATATTCATGGCTCAGGTGCGTCAGGTAAACCTCCCCCGCCCCCGCCTCGGCCGCCGCAGCCAGCGCCTCATCCAGCGAAAAATGCGTCGGATGCGGATCCGTCCGCAGCGCATCCACCACCAGCACGTCCACCCCCTTCATCAGCGCCATCGTCGTTTCCGGGATCCGCTTCACATCCGGGATATAGGCGATCTTCCGCGACTCACCGCGTTCGAAAACGAAACCCACCGTCTCCACCGACGCATGTTCCACCGGCAGCGGCGTCACCCGCAGGTCACCGTAGGAAAACGGCCCCCGCAGCACCCGCGCGTCCGGCCTCACATACCCCTCGATCTCCCGCTCCGGAAAAAACGCCCAACTGAACATCTTCTTCAGCGTCTCCAGGCACCCCTCCGTCGCGTGCAACGGCAACGGATGCTCCTTCCTCCAACAGAACGCCCGCAGCTCATCGAACCCCGCCACGTGATCCAGGTGCCCGTGCGTATAAACCACCGCGTCGATCTCCCGGAACCCCTCCCGCAACGTCTGCATCCTCAGATCCGGCCCCGCGTCCACCAGCAGCGTCACATCCCCCGCCCTCACCAGCGCCGACGACCGGAACCGCTTGTTCCCAGGCTCGTCCGACCGGCAAACCGCACAATCACATCCAATCACCGGCACCCCCACCGAGGTGCCCGTCCCGAGAAATGTCAGGGAAAATTCATCCGCCACGCCCCGACCCTACACAGCCCCATGCCGCCCCGCAACCCCCGCAATAAACAGAAGCGGCACTCTTCGTAAGGAGTGACGACATTCTTCGCTGCCATCATCTTTGGCACATCGTTCGCAGGCACCTCTTCCCCAAAGCCCCAAAACATCGTGAAGCCCTACTCAACCCGCTTCATCTCCGCGCTCAGGCAGCCCCTTCAATTCATCAAGAAGCAACTCCAGATTTATCGCCGCGATTTTCGTGCGTGGGTGCTCCCTTCCAAAACTATCATGAAGAATCCTCAGCGCGCCCCGCATTAGCGGCTCCGCCTCCCCAAGTCGGTTTGTGGCTTGAAGCAGCCACGCCAGATTGTTGAGACCAATCGCCACATCCGGGTGATCGTCCCCGAACGCCGCACGGTCGATCCTCAGCGACTCACGCACCAACGGCTCCGCATCCTCCAGCCGGTTCGTGGCGTAAAGCAATGACGCCAAGTTGGTGAGGTCGGTGGCAACTCTCGGGTGATCGTCCCCGAAGACCGCACGGTCGATCCTCAGCGACTCACGCATCAGCGGCTCCGCATCCTCCTGCCGGTTCGTCGCTTGAAGCAATGACG
>CAXTTX010000595.1:0-2862 GCA_964247045.1 uncultured Verrucomicrobiales bacterium
CCACGATTCCTTCCGCGAGGGGCAGGAACCGGTGATCCGGGCGTTGTTGGAGGGACGCTCCGCGCTGGCGGTTTTCCCCACCGGGGGAGGGAAGTCCATCTGCTACCAATTGCCCGCGCTGATGCTCGACGGTCTGACGCTGGTGGTTTCCCCGCTCATCGCCCTGATGAGGGACCAGGTGGATACGCTGGTGGCGAGGGGGATACCGGCCGCCCGGCTGGATTCCACGTTGGAACCCGCCGAACTGGCTGACCTTTACGCCAAGCTGGATGCGAACGCGCTCAAGCTGCTCTACGTCGCACCGGAGCGATTCGCCAACGAAGGCTTCCGGGAGCGGATCAAGCGGCTCCCGGTCCAGCTGGCGGCCATCGACGAGGCGCACTGCATTTCCGAATGGGGGCACAATTTCCGTCCGGACTACCTGAAGTTGGCGAAAATTTGCCGCAACTTGAAGATTCCGCGTGTGCTGGCTCTCACCGCCACCGCCACGCCGAAGGTGGCGCGCGACATCCGCAAGGCTTTCCGCATCGCGGAGGCGGATCACGTGCAGCTCAGTTTCCACCGACGCAACCTCGACCTGCGGGTGACTCCCTGCGAGGCAGCGGGACGCAAGGCGATGCTGTTGGAAAAACTGATCGCGGTGGACGGTTCCGTGGTGGTGTATGTGACCCGTCAGGAGACGACGGAGGAGGTGGCGACCTTTTTGGCGAAGAACGGGGTTTCCGCGCGGGCCTATCATGCTGGATTGCCCGCGGAATTCCGCGCTGATGCGCAGAACGCCTTCATGTCCGGCGCAACGCGCGTGATCGTAGCGACCATCGCCTTCGGCATGGGCATCGACAAGGCAGACATCCGTGCGGTTTTCCATTATAACCTGCCGAAGAGCGTGGAGAACCACGTGCAGGAGATCGGCCGTGCCGGGCGGGATGGCTTGCCGGCGATTTGCGAAATGCTCGCGTGCCCGGACGACCTGACGGTGCTGGAGAACTTCATCTATTCGGACACGCCATCGGCGGGTGCCTTGGGGAACTTGATCGACCGCGTGCTGCGGCTCGGACCGGTGTTCGACATCTCACCGTATGATCTTTCCACCACCTGCGACATCCGCTCCGGCGTGGTTTCGACGGTGATGACCTATCTGGAGATCGGCGGGATCATCGAGGCCACGGGATCGTTCTATGCCACCTACCGCATCAGGCTGCTATCCACGCCGGAAAAAATCCTCGCGGGCCGCGCGCCCGCGGAGCGGAAGCTGATCCGCTCCATCCTCGATGCCGGCGAGATGAAACGCTGGTGGCTGTATCTCTATCCGGCGGATCTGGAAGTGAAGCTCGGCGTTTCCCGCGACAAGATCGCGGGTGCGATCAACGGCCTGCAAGCCGCGGGGGATGTCATCCTGGAGGTCTCGGGCGTCCGGCAGGGTTACCGGGTGAAGAAGGATCCCGGGGATTTGAGGGAACTCACCATCGGGCTTGTTGAAAAATTCCAATCCAGGGAGGCCGCCGACCTCCTCCGCCTGCGGCAGGTATTGGATCTTTCCGCCTGCCGCGGTTGCCTCACCGGCTACCTCACGAAGCACTTCGGGGAAACGCTTCCCGAACCTTGCGGTCACTGCGACCGCTGCCGGGGAGTTCCCGCCAGGACGATCAAGCCGCGTAAACCGCGTCCCGTGACCGATGATGAACTATCCATCGTGAAAAGGATCGCGGAAGGAAAGCATGCCGCTCTCGCGAGCCCCCGGCAATTGGCAAGGTTCCTCTGTGGGATGAGCAGCCCGGCCGCAACCCGTGCCAGGCTGGGCAGGAACGATGCCTTCGGACTGCTGGCTGACTTACCCTTTGCCGAGGTGCTGGTCATCGCCGAAACCGCCTGAAGTCACAATACCGGCGGAAAAAAGGTGGGCCCGGTGGGGTTTGAACCCACGACCAAAGGATTATGAGTCCCCTGCTCTAACCGCTGAGCTACAGGCCCTAAAGCATTCGAAAATGAACGTTTTTGAGGTGTTGTCTTGACTCTTTGAGGGGCAATTATACAGTGCTTTTATACAAAAGGTCAGCACGTTACGCCCACAGCCATGAAGCCGAAGCCCAAAACCTGGACAGCCACCAAAATTCCTCAACTTTACCGTCATTCGTCGGGCACGTTCTACGCCCGGCTGAAAGTCGGAGGCAAGCAAACATGGCGCAGCCTTAAGGTGGAGGTGATGTCCGCCGCCAAGTTTGAACTCGAAAAGCTTCTGAAGGAAGAAGCGGAACGGACTGAAATGCTGGGAATCCAACCCATCAACACCCATCTGAAGATGGGCGAAGCCAAAGCCATTCGGATTCAGGAAATTGCCAACGACGCGTCGGTAAAAGAAACCACCCGGCACTACTGGAATCAGATCGCGGCTTCTCTCACCCGTTCCTGGGACGATTTCGACGCCCTTGAAGCCCGCAAGATCACCCCGCCGATGTGCCAGGCTTGGGCTGGCAAATTGGCGAAAACGGCCTCTGCCACCCGTTTCAACAACAGCCTTTCTTTCCTGCGCCAGCTTTTCGAGGTGGCGATTGCCCATGGTGCCCGCGTTTCCAATCCCACCAAGGGGATCAAAAGGATGCCCGTTAACTCCAAGGATCTGGCCTCGACTCTGCCTTCCAAGGAGGTTTTCAGAAAATGGGTGGTCGAAATTCGCAATGCGGGCGGCCGCTTCTCACAGGATTGCGGCGATTTCGTAGAGTTTGTTTCTTATTCCGGCCTTCGCAAAGGTGAAGCCGCCTACGTCACAATGGACGATATCGATGAGCAACGTGAAGAAGTCGTCGTCAGGGGTCATCCCAAGCACGGAACCAAAAACCGTTTGATCCGGCGCATACCCCTTAT
>CAXTTX010000596.1:0-2841 GCA_964247045.1 uncultured Verrucomicrobiales bacterium
GCTCGCCCGGGAAGAACGCCATCAGTTGAACAAGGCCGTCGTCGGACAGAATCGCGGGAGATGACCCGCGATCCGGAAAAGGTGAAACCCGGCTCGGGTACCGGATCTTTTTCAGAATCCAGGGCACTCCTTCGACCCACGCCGTGAATCCCGAACCGCTCTCCAAATCCGGCGTCTTCACGACCAGCGGCCCCACGACGCGGGCCGTGCTGGAGATGGTCGAGCGGCTTTTCGACCACGTGCCGGAGACGGTCTTCTTCCTGAAGAATCGCGACGGGCTCTACGCCGCGGTGAACCAAACGCTGGTGGAGCGCTGCGGTCTGAGTGACAAGCGGCAGATCCTTGGCAAGCACGTCCGCCAACTGTTCCCCGATGAACTGGCGGCCCGCTTCGCCAAGCAGGACGAAACCGTCATCCGCACCGGCATCCCGTTGTTAGACCGGCTGGAGCTCCATTGGTACGAACGCCGCCGCGCCGGTTGGTGCCTCACGACGAAACTCCCGTGGCGCGATGGCGAGGGCAAGGTCATCGGCCTCGCCGGCATCTCGCGGGACCTCCGCACACCTGGCGACAAGGAAACCATTCCCGAAAGCCTTGCTGCGACGCTGGAGTACCTCGAAAACAATTTCGCCGACGCGGTCTCGCCCGCCTCGCTGGCAAAGCATGCGAAACTCTCTCCGGTCCGCTTCGCCCGACTGACCAAGCGCATCTTCCGCATCACCCCGCACCAGCTTATCGTCCAGACCCGCCTCAACGCCGCCGCGCGGATGCTCGCGGAGACGAAGCACTCGGTTGCCCAGATCGCGGTGGATTGCGGGTTCTACGATCACAGCGCGTTCACCCGCGCCTTCCGCTCCGCGACCCAGTTGACGCCCTCCCAGTTCCGGGAAATGCACCGCTAGGGTAGGACCGGGATGGCATTTGACATCCCGGCTAACGATGCGATCTCGACGAGACCTATCAGGTAGGAATTCTTGGCAAGTTTGACCGAAAATGTAAAAATGTAACAGGCTTACGATCAGCGATATGGATATTAGGTGCATTTTTTTGCAGTAATTTCCTTAAAATCATTCCGTAGAATGCCGTTCATGAGGCGGGTGATCTGTTAAAGGACACCCCGCCAGCAGATCCATTTATCCAAAAATCCGACAGTTCATGAGTTCCTCCACCGCCTCCGCCGCGCCGGAAACCGCCATCGACCCCTCCGCCGTCGAGGAGTGCCGCAAGATCTACGCCTCCGTCCAGCACGAGCTCGCAAAGGTCATCGTCGGCCAGGATGACGTCATCCAGCAGATCCTCATTTCAATCCTGACCAAGAGCCACGCGCTGCTCGTCGGTGTGCCCGGATTGGCCAAGACCCTCATCATTTCCACCCTTGCGGACACACTGCACCTGTCCTTCCGGCGGATCCAGTTCACCCCCGACCTCATGCCCAGCGACATCACCGGCACCGAGGTGATCCACCAGGATCCCGTGAGCGGGGCGAAAGAGTTCAAGTTCCACCCCGGCCCCCTGTTCGCGAACATCGTCCTCGCCGACGAAATCAACCGGACACCGCCGAAAACCCAGGCGGCGATGCTGGAGGCCATGCAGGAACGCCGCGTGACCGTTGGTGGTGTGACGCGCCCGCTGCCACAGCCGTTTTTCGTACTGGCCACGCAGAACCCGCTCGAACAGGAAGGCACCTATCCGCTGCCGGAAGCCCAGCTCGACCGCTTCATGTTCCTCATCAATGTCGGTTATCCGGAGTTGGAGGAGGAAATCAGGATCATGAAACGGGGCACAGGCGAAAAGACCGAGCAGCCGCAAGCCGTGCTCGATGGTGAGATGATTGCCCGCCTGCAGGAGATCGTGAAAGCGCTGCCAGTGTCCGATCACGTTTACCGCTATGCGCTGGAAATCGTCCGTGCCACCCGCGCGAAGGAAAAAGGGGCGCTCGATTACTGCGCGCGCTACCTCAGCTTCGGCGCCGGACCGCGCGCCAGCCTCAGCCTGATCATGGCCGCCAAGGCGCACGCCTTGATCCATGGCCAGGTTTATGTCGCCTGTGAGAATATCGCAGCGGTTGCTCCGGCCATCATGCGCCACCGCATCGCCGTGAATTTCAGCGCCCAGAGCGAGGGAATCACTCCCGACCACGTGATCTCCAAGGTGCTGGCCACCGTTCCGAAACATGAGCGCTGACCTCCTGGATGCGGATGCCGTCTCGAAGGGCGATGCCCTTGGGATCATGGCCCGCAAGATTGTGGAAGGCTACCGCGTGGGGGAGCATCGCTCGCCCTTCCACGGCTTCGCCATCGAGTTCGCGCAGCACCGCGAATACACCCCCGGTGACGACACGCGCCATCTGGACTGGAAGGTCTTCGGCCGTTCCGAGCGCTACTACATCCGCCAGTACGAGCAGGACACCAATTTCGTCACCCATCTGGTGGTCGATGGCAGCGCCTCGATGAACTACGGCTCCGCCAAGATCACCAAGCTGCATTATGCCAAGGTGCTCGCGGCGTGCCTCGGCCATGTCATCCTCACCCAGCGCGATGCCGTGGCACTCGCGCTCGTCGGTGAAAAACTGGAGGAATACCTTTCCCGCACCGATAACCTGCAACGCCTCCAGCACCTGATGGACCGTCTGGCGACCTACAAGGGCCACGGCGGCACCAGCCTGGGCAACTCGCTCCAGCAGGTCGCCCGCGAGGCGAAACGTCGCGGCATCGTGGTCATCATCAGCGATCTCTTCGATGATGAGGCAGGTCTTGCCGCCGGGCTGGAACGCTTCGCCTACAGCGGCAATGAAGTTATCGTCTTCCACACGCTCGACACGTATGAGCTGACCTTTCCCTT
>CAXTTX010000597.1:0-2831 GCA_964247045.1 uncultured Verrucomicrobiales bacterium
GTGACAACGGCGAGGACGGCTTCTCCCGCGAGGTATTGCTGCTTGGACATCCGCAGGGATGCCGAGAGCTGCGCGTTTGCCGTGCCCACGAGGGCAAAGGCCATGAAAAGGATGCTCAAGCTCCGGAGATTAATCACTCCGCACAACTATCCCGTTCCCCCGGTGCCGTCAACCTAACGAAGTGACGGCCCTAAGAATTGTGCAACATACACAACTTCAAAGAATTGCATCCTGTCAAAAATCGCCGTCCGGATACAATTGGTGGTATTTGATCGCTTCCACCGCGATCGCGGCGGCGGTTCCGAAGATGGTTTCCACGGTGGCGGTGCGGGGCACCTGGGCCGCCGGACGGGAGAGTCCGAGGATGAGCTGGCCGTAGTTCTGGGCTCCCGCGACATGTTGCAGCAGCTTCAGGGATATGTGCGCGGCGTCCAGATTCGGGAACACCAGCACATCCGCCGTCGGACGGGCCTCCGCGCCGGGAAGCTTGGTTTCCGCAGCCTCCGCGTCCAGAGCCACGTCCGCCTGGAGTTCACCCTCCACGCTGATCGGCAGATAATCCTTCAAGATCAGTTCCTGCGCCAGGGCGGCGGCGGCGGCCATCTTCCGCGCATCGGCGGTCCCCGCGGATCCCTTGGTGGAATGGCTCAGCATCGCGACATGGGCCTGCCTTCCGAGGAAGTGATGCGCCAGTTTCCCGGTCTCCACCGCAATGGCGGCGAGTTCGGCGATGTCCGGGTTCGGATTCAGCGCGCAATCCGCTAGGAAAAGCAAACCATCGCCACCCATGTGTTTGAGGTGTTCGCCGGTGAGAATCGTCACCCCGAAAATTTTCGGCACGTTCGGCAGCGGCTTGATGGTGTGCAGCAGCGCCCGGAAATAGGACGCGGGCAACGCCTGGTTACCGCCCACGAGGGCGTCCGCCTGTCCATACTGGACCATCAGCGCGCCGAAGTAATGCGGCCGGGCCACGATTTCCGCCGCGTCCCCGAGTTGCATCGTCCGGTAGCGGGCCATGTTTTCTACCCGCTGGCAGAACAAGCCGAAGTCCGATGCCAGCGGCGGATCGATGATGTGGATGAACTTCAGCGAAGCCCCGTGCTCCTCGGCCAGCGCCCGGATGCGCTCCTTTTTCCCCAACAGGATCGGCGCCACCGCTTCTTCCTTCACCAACCTTTCGGCCGCGCGGATCACCCGGATGTCTTCTCCCTCCGTGAAAACCACCCGCTTCGGGTGGCGCCGGAGTTGATCGAGAAGATGACCGGTGATGGACTTTGCCTCGGCGGGCGCGGTAGAAGGTGTTTCGGACATGGAAAGTCTGGGTGCTTGCGGCGCACCGGCAGTGTAGTATGGCTTTTTTAAGCCATTCAACCCGATTCCACCCCGATTTACCCGAGTGCCTGCTGACTATCATACCCATACACCGCTCTGCCGCCACGCGGAGGGAGAACCCGAGGAATATATCGATGCCGCGATCGCCGCCGGCCTCACGGAATACGGCGTTTCCGACCACGCCCCGCAAATCCCCGAACCCTACGACGACTGGCGGATGGCCCTCGCCGAGCTGCCGGACTATTTCGCATGGCTCGAACGCGCCCGCACCCGCGCCGCCGGCCGGATGCCCGTCCGCGCCGGCCTCGAGTGCGATTGGCTCACCGGCTGCGAATCGTGGATCGACGATCTGGCAGGCCGTTACCAATGGGACTATCTGATCGGTTCCGTCCACTATCTCGGAAGCTGGGATTTCGACAATCCCATCTGGCTCGGCCGCTGGGCCGAAACCGATGTCGAGGCCGTGTGGAAACAGTATTGGGACACCTACACCCGCATGGCGGACAGCGGTCTCTTCGACATCCTCGGCCATCCCGATCTCGTCAAAAAATTCGCCTACGCCCCACCCGGCGACCTGGACCGCTACTACGAGCCCGTCATCGATGCCATCGCCGCGTCCGGCAGCATCATCGAGCTCAACACCGCCGGCTGGCACAAACCCTGTGCCGAAGCCTATCCGTCCCCGCGCTTCCTCGAACTCGCCTGCTCCGCCGGTATTGGCCTCGTCATCTCCTCCGACTCCCACGCCCCCTCCGACGTCGCCCGGGATTTCCCCAAGGCCATCGCCCTCGCCAAAGCCGCAGGATATAAGGAAACAGTCTTGTTCGAAAAGCGCCAGCGGAGGACAGAGCCATTGCCCTAACGACGGGAGAGGGGAGCATGAATATCCCGCCTAACAAGCGAGTTTCGTGAAGACCTAAATCGATTTCGGGTCCTTGGATCCAAACGGCTTTTACAGGGTGACCGGCAAGTGACCGGAGGGTCATCGTTCGACGAATCTCCATCCCGTCGCCCAAGAAACCTTACGGCCGGGAACCCGGTTGCCCTCTTCTTGAGAAGGGAGCCTTCTCGATCTTGGGGCCGGGCGCCGGAGGCTCCAGCAGGGTCATGCCCTTGATGAGTCGGCAGAATTCCTTCTTCTTGAGCGTGGTGATCTCGCCTGCTCCTTGCGGCTCTCCGGTGGTGGACCTGAAATCCACCTCATACCGATCAATCCGGACAATCCGGATGCATTGGGTGTCTCGTTGGTAAACCTGGTTCTGGAAAAGGCGCATGATCTGGATGGGTGTGGAAAGGGTCGGTGCCCCACCTTCAAGGCAGAACGGACATTTTGGGTCCCAAGATTGATCCGGTCGCATCCGCCATGCGATGTCTTTTTTCGTAAAGCGATCCCCTCCTTGCCACTACCCCCGAAAGTCAGCTTCAACCCTCCTCGCCATTGCCCCGAAAGTCAGCTTCAGCTCTCCGCCGCCATTGCCCCGAAACGTCGGCTTCAATCC
>CAXTTX010000598.1:0-2831 GCA_964247045.1 uncultured Verrucomicrobiales bacterium
TCAATTCACCGAGCAGGTATTCGGAGGACCGCCAGGCCAGCGCCAGCACGGTCAGTGTCAGGTTCTTGTCCGGGTTGGACGGCAGGATCGACGCGTCCATCAGGAACAGGTTTTTCACGTCCCATGTCTGGCCGAAGGAATTGACGACGGAGCTTTTCGCGTCCGCGCCCATGATGCAGGTGCCCGCCTCGTGGATGATCTCGCCGGGCTTGTTGAGTGCGTCCTTGCCGGGCCGCGGGTTCGCCTTGCCGCCCAGCGAGGTGATGAGTTCCGCGAAGGTGTTCTGCATGTGCGTGGCCTGGTTGATCTCATGGTCGGACCATTTCCAGTGGAAGCGCAGGATCGGGATGCCCCATTGATCGACGCGGGCCGGATCAACCTCGCAATAGCAGTTCTCGTTGGGAATCATTTCGCCACGTCCGGCATACCAGACGCTCGCGCCATAGTAGCGGCGTGCTTCCTCCTTGAGTTTCTTGCCGTAGGTGCCCGGCGAGGTTTCGTCGAGAATGCCGAAGTGGCCCATGCTCGGCATGCTGCGGCCACCACCCATCTCGATGTGATAGCCGCGCGCGAAGCCGAGCTTTTCCTGGGTCTTGTAATTCCACCACGGGGTGTAGACGTGGTTGCCGCCCGCGCCGTCCTCGTTGTAGGGCGGCAGGCTTTCCATCATCGGGATGTGCGCGCCCATGGAGGAGCCCACGCTGTCAGTTAGATTCCTCCCCACCTGCCCGCTGCCGTTGGCAAGGCCATTGGGGAAAAGCTTGCTCTTGGAATTGAGGAGAATCCGCGCCGTCTCGCAGGTGCTCGCGCTCAGGATCACCACCTTGGCCTTGGCGATGGAGTCGACCCGCGTGACCTTGTCCACGTAATGGACGCCGGTCGCCTTGCCGGTGGAATCCACCAGCACCTCGCGCACCATCGCATCCGTGATCACGTCCAGGTTGCCGGTCGCGAGAGCGGGCGGGATCAGTACCGTGGTGCTTTGGAAATTCGCGCGGATCGAGCAACCACGGCCGCACTCCGTCGCCCAGAAGCAGGCCGAGCGCGCGGTCATATCCGCGCCGACAATCTTCTGCGCCGTCGGGTTGTTGGGGAACAATTTCGCCGCCAGCACCGGGCCGTTCATCCGCTCGCTCAACACCGCGCGGTGGATCGGGATCACCGGGATGTTCATCTTCTTCGCGTGCTTCTTGGTGAGCAATTCGCAGGCCCTGGCCTTCGGAGGTGCTTGAAGGACGCCGGGCGATGAGTCCGGCGTGTTCTCCAGGCCTTCGTTGGAGCCGTAGACGCCAATCATCATCTCGGTCTTGTCATACCAGGGCGCGAGATCCTGATAGGAAATCGGCCAGTCGTAGCCGAGACCGTCACGAGACTTTGGTTTGAAATCATATTCGCCGAAACGGAGTGAGATCCGACCCCAGTGGTTGGTCCGTCCGCCTAACATCCGCGGCCGCCACCACCAGAACTCGTGCTCGGTGCCTTCCTTGTCGCCGTAAGGCTCGCCCGGCACCTGCCAGCCGCCGCCCACCGTCGCGTCGTAGTGGCCGAAGAACCGGTCCGCCGTGCCAATCCCGCGCAGGGGCGCCTGCTCGGGCGTGTTGAACATCGGAGTTTCCTTGCCGGGGTCGTAATTGCGGCCTGCTTCGATCATGAGCACCTTCACGCCGTTGAGCGCCAGTTGCATCGCCATCATGCCGCCGCCGGCTCCGGAGCCGACGACAATGACATCATATTCACGGAGAGACTTTCGGTCGGTGAGAATAGCCATGGGTTTTTTCGACACCACATTAGCGGTCAATTGCGCCTTGTGAATTGGGAAATTTGTCCCCGGAAAAAGTCCTTGCCCGCCCGCCCCGTCCCCGGGGGCGGCGGTCTCCGGAACAAAAGGCCCGGTCCCCTTGGAAAACCGGGGAATATCCAATCGGCCCTCCGCAGCGGCGGCCCTATTTCGCGCCGAACTCGATCCAGTTCAGGCGTGCGGAGCGTTCCGCCACCAACCGGACAGGCACCGGTCCTTGCGGCAGTTTCACGGTGCCTTCCAGCGTCTGCCAGCCATTTCCCTTGGCGGTGAATTCCCCGATCGTCTGGCCCTTGGAGATCAGCTTGATCTTCGCCCCGTCAAGCGTGGCCACGCGCAGCTTCACGGGAGAGTCCTCCGCCCGCTCGCTGTACAATTGGTAGTCCAGCCAGGAGCTAGGACCGGCCACCGTCATTTCCAAACGCCCGTCCGTGTCTTTCGTGCGCGCGATATCCGCCCCGCTCGCCTTCGTGTAGGACTCAAGTTGCATGCGGCCCGGCAGCGTGTAATGAACGTCCGGATCATGCACCGGCATGTTCACGTAGATCTCGCCCAGCGCGGAGAGTTCGCCCGGTTCCTTCGCCAGCAGGCTGATCTTGGGATTGTCCTTCGCGCGTTCCTTGAACCATGCGTAGCCCTCCACATGCGGGGTCCGCTCCATCAGGTCCACGGCCTGGATCATGTAGTCGATCTGCGCGTCAACGCCGGATGCCTGCCAACTTGCGAACTCGGTGATCCATACCGGCTTTTTGAATTCCTTGTACAACATATCCACCATCCACTTGAATTCGCCGATGTTCCCGTAGCTGTGCGCCGCCGTGGCGGGGATATCGGTCTTCCCGGCATAGTGCCGGAAGGCCTTGAGGAAAGGGGTCATGAAGGTGTAGGTGATCTCCTTCTTCTCGATCGGGTCCATCGCCTTGATGCTGTCGTTGTTCGACGAACCGAGCGCCATGTGTGGTCCTACCGTCGGGATCTTGTAGCGGTCAGCGACGGCCTTGATCTTCTGATAGAGATCCGCCGTAGTCCTGGG
>CAXTTX010000599.1:0-2824 GCA_964247045.1 uncultured Verrucomicrobiales bacterium
GGAGCGTAGCAGCGCATCACGCGGGGCGTGATGCCGGTGTATACCTCCAAGACGATGGTGTCCGCCTTGGCGGCGATTTCCGCCACCGGGATGTTAGCGCCGAAGAGTTCGACCTCGTCACCCTCGGCGACTTCCGGGGCAGCGGTGACATCGATCATCATCTGATCCATGGTGACGCGGCCAAGGATCGGCAGGCGGCGGCCGCGGATGAAAACCTCCGCGCCTTTGCCGGAAACGTGGCGCGGATAGCCATCGCCATAGCCGATGCCAACCGTGGCAACCCGCGTGGGCTTCGTCGTGACAAACTGGCGACCGTAGGAAACCCCGTGGCCTGCCGGCAGTTCGCGTACCAGCGTCACGCGGGACTTCAAGGTCATGACGTTCGCCAGAGCTTTCTGGAAGCCCGCCAGGGGTGAAACGCCGTAGAGCATGAGGCCGGGCCGGACCAGATTGCTGGGGCCCTGCGCATAGCCGAGGAGGCCAGCGCTGTTGGAAAGGTGAATCCAGCGGAAACGCCCCGTGCCGCCGAGTTCGTTGACGATGGCCTCGAATTTCGCGAACTGCCGGAGGGTGAACTCCTCATCCTCATCGGCGGAAGGAAGATGCGAGCCGATGCCCTCGATCTCCAGGTTCTCGAGGCGTTCGAGTTCCACCAGCTTCTCCGGCAGATTTTCCGCGACGAAGCCACCCCGGCCCATGCCGGTATCGATGGAAATATGGACCTTCAGGCGGGTGCCGCGGGCGGCGGAGAGGCGGTTGAAGTGCTCCGCCTCGTCGATGCTGGAAATACAGGGCGTCCAATCGCGGGCGACAATTTCCTCCCGCTCCGCCTCCCAGGTCGCCCCGAGCAAATAGACGCGGGTGTCCACGCCCGCATTGCGGATGCGGCGGGCCTCACCCACGTTCGCCACGCCGAAAAAGGCGATGTCCATGGTGGCCAGGGCCTTGGCAATTTCTTCCAGACCATGGCCGTAGGCTCCCGCCTTCACGACCGCCATCACGGCGCCACCGAAGGCCGCGCGCGCGGCTTCCAGATTGTTTTTCAGGGCGGTGAGATCGATCTCCGCCCACGCACGGGGCGGCGAAACAGGAAGCAGGTCGTTCACGGCGCTGAACTTAGGCAATCGGGGCGAACTGGCAAGGACTGCAAAGAGGAGAGATACGAGCTACATTCCCCCACCCGAGCCGAACATGACCCGGGGATCAATCCCCTCCCCCGTGGAGACGATTTTCCAGTGGCGGTCCACATTCAGACGGACGGTGGCGAGGTGGCGCTTCGACCACTGGTCCGGACCGACCATGGAGAGCAGGTGACGCCCGTTGATCTCGTAGAGGTGGTAGGTTTCACCGACGACGGGCTCGAACTGGATGTCCGCCTCGTAGACGAGCTTGTTCCAGTTGAAATGGTCAATTGTCGCAAGGTAGGCCTCGCGGATCTCCAGGAGCTTTTGCTGGAGTTCCTTTTCCACTTGGGAAATCCCCCGGCTTTTGAACGAGCTGAGATCGGTGGGAACGATCCGCGGGCTGAGGGTGGAAGCGGGATAGGGCAGGAATGCCCGGGAGGGAGTATGCTCCGGTTCTGACATGAGCGGATATAGAAGTGATTCACCCGAAAACAAGGTCCGGGCAATAAAAAACCGGGGGACCTTACGATCCCCCGGTTTGATCAGATTTTACTCAGACTTGGATCAAGAACCCTTCGGCTTGGGGCTAAGCAGGGTAGGGGTTGCATCGCCCCACACGGTATCAGCACCCTTGTCGAACAGCTTCTTGGCACCGCCCAAGACAGCCTCGTTGCTGGCGTTGATGTTCAGGGAAGTGACGCTGTTATCCATTTTCAGGACGACGGCCTTGGAGTCATACACATCCTTGTCGAACTTGCCCGTTTCAATGGCATTGCCCGAGTATTTCAGCGGTGCGGCGACCAAGACGCGGCCGGAGTTACCAGCGGCGCTGAAGGCCGTGCCGGTGCCATTCATCATGTAACCGAATCCGACGTCACCTGCTTTCAGCGCGTTATCAGCCGTGTTATAAACGTTGTCCGGTTTGACGGTGGAATAAGCCGTCTTGCAGAAGAACATGACTTCGGAACCCGCGATGTTGGCGGCAAGCAATTGCCGGAACGCCGCGTTGGCATCAGTGACGTTGCCGTCAGCCAGGACGGATTCCGTGTTGGCTTTGATGGTTGCGCCGAGAGAGGTCTCGGGGAAGCTGCCGTATTCGGTTTCGAATTCGAACATGGCGAGCCCGATTTGGCGGGCGTTGCTGACGGCTTCGGTCTGGTCGGCCTTCTTGCGCTGGCGGATCACCATGGGAGCGGTGAGACCGGCAAGAGCCGCGATGATGACGATAACGACGAGCAGTTCCACGAGCGTGAAACCGCGCCGCATGCGATTGGTATTTTTCATAGGTTTTATGTTATCTACTTGTTTTATGGATGGGGCAAATCGCCCCGGTTTGTATATTCCCCGGCCGCCAGAAAGACGGAGGGAATCCCAAAACGCTATGTCAGCTAATTTGGGAAGCAAGAAGGAAGTTCAACAGAACCTTCTCCCCCCGGTGAAATTTTTGTGAAGAAGAAGGGGTTTTCCCGGCTTTCCTTACCATTTCACCTTCACGCCGAAGATGCCGCCGACGCCGGGCTCGTTCTGCCCGGAGCCGTGGATGCGGTAGTCCTCGTCGGTGATGTTTTCCACGGCGCAGGTGAGGTCCACCCATTCGTTCACATGCCAACCGGCGTGGATGGAGGTGACGATGTAGCCGGGGGTGCCGCCGGTGGGGATGCGCTGGTCGTTGACGTAGGTGCCGTTGACGGTGCCGACTT
>CAXTTX010000600.1:0-2820 GCA_964247045.1 uncultured Verrucomicrobiales bacterium
GCGCTGCATGAAGGTCGAGTAGATCGCGAGGAACGGCCGGAAACCTTCGGTGGCCAGTCCGCAGGCGAAAAGCGCCGCGTGTTCCTCCGCGATTCCCACGTCGTAGTAACGCTCGGGAAGCTCCTTCTTGAAAATCTCCAGCTTGGTTCCCCCGGGCATCGCCGCGGTGATCGCCACGATCTTCGGATCCTTCTTCGCGAAGTCCGTCACCGCGCGCCCGAAGAGGTCCGAGCAGGTCGGCGTGGTCGTCGCGTCCGTCGAGCCGTCTTCCACCTTGTAGGTTCCGAGGCCGTGGAACTTGCCGGGATTGTCCAGCGCCGGTTGGTAGCCGCGGCCTTTCTCGGTGATGATGTGCAGCACCACCGGCTCCTGTAGCGTCTTCAGGTGCTCGAAGGTCCGGACGAGCAGCGAGACGTCGTGGCCGTCGATCGGGCCGAAATAGCGCATGCCGAATTTTTCGAACAACACGTTCTGGAAAAGCAGGTTCTTCGCGCCTTCCTCCACCCGGTGGGCGATCTTGCGCATCGCCTTGCCGGCGACCTTTTCCACGAACTCCGCCGCTTGCCGGCGCACTGCCGCATAGGTCGAGTGCGTTTGCAGCGCGTTGAAGTAACGGGCAATGGCACCGACGTTCTTGTCGATCGACCATTCGTTGTCGTTGAGCACCACGATGAATTTCTTCGTGGTTTCCGAAATGTTGTTCAGAGCCTCCAAGGTGGGGCCGCA
Source organism: uncultured Verrucomicrobiales bacterium (assembly GCA_964247045.1). Taxonomy (GTDB): domain Bacteria; phylum Verrucomicrobiota; class Verrucomicrobiia; order Verrucomicrobiales; family Akkermansiaceae; genus Luteolibacter. The sequence goes on from CAXTTX010000600.1 coordinate 727, forward strand.
GGTGAAGGCAGCGTCTCCGGCAACCGCGACGACATGGTTGCTGCCACCTGCCAGGTCGCGGGCCGCGGCCATGCCCAGTGCCGCGGAAAGGGCCGTCCCGGCATGCCCGGCGCCGTAGGAATCATGTTCCGACTCGGAGCGCAGCAGGAAACCGTTGAGTCCCTTGTAGGTCCGGATCGTGTGAATCTGGTCCACCCGGCCGGTCAGCATCTTGTGGACGTAGCCCTGGTGGGAAACGTCGAAAACGAACTTGTCCTCCGGTGTCGAGAAAACCCGGTGCAGGGCCACCGTCAGTTCCACCACGCCCAGGTTGGGCCCCAGATGTCCTCCCGTTTTCGACAGGCAGTCGATCAACGTGTGCCGGATCTCTTCGGCCAGTTTCGGGAGGTCCTCATCGGCGAGTTTCTTGACGTCGCCAGGGGAATGGATCGTGGAGAGCAGCGGCCCGAGGGGGAGGGACTTAGAAGAGGCGGATGTCATTATCGTCGTCAGTATCGTCCGGTAAGGCCGATTCGTCACTTTCGGACGATATCGCACCGTCTTCCAGCCCAATCTCGTTCTGGCTGCGCAGCGTGATCAGGTCGATCCGGCCGCGGGCGCTGCGGAGAACGGCCTCGCAGCGGGCCAGATAAGCCGCGCCCTTTTCATAGTGCGCCACCAGGGTTTCCAGCGGCAGGGTCTCGTGTTCCATGGCCTCAATGATGGTTTCGAGACCCGCCAGAGCTTCCTCAAAGGTCGGTTGCGACGTTTGGTCAGGGTCTTCCCCGCTGGATTTGCGCCGTGCCATGGTGGTGCGGAGGGTGGTTTCCGGGGGTTATTCCCCGCTGGTGTGCTCCTTGGTGGTGACCCGGATCACACGATCACTGTAATAGGTCATGTCCAGGCCGACGAGGGGCTTCCGGTTGGGATAGCGCTTGGCGATCGCCTGCAAGCGCTGGTCCTTGTCGAAAATCGAGAAGCCGTTGGTGGCCTGGATCACCCGGCCGTCAAGAACCAGCGAGGTGAAGTCCTTGTATTGGTTCGCCACGTCGGCGATCGGTCCGGAACCGTGGGAGGACGGGGAAATCAGGATTCCGGCCACCGGGGTCTGCAGGTCCGCCGCGATGGTTTCGAGTTTTTCAAAGCCTTCCTTGGTCGGCGGCAGCCAGATGCTGATGCGGTCCGCATACCAGGCGACCGCCCATGGCTGGTCGGAGAAAATGACCTGCTTGTCGGTGGTCCAGCCCTTCAGGGCGTTTTTGCTATTGAGTGCCGGCGCATAGTAGGGTGGCCAATGGGGAATGCCGCCGCGGTCGCGCAGGGTCATGCCGACCCGCACTTTCATGGGCAAGGCGAGCACCAGCGGCAGCGCGCAGATGAAAATGATCACGAAGTGGTGGACGTTGCGCAACATCGGCGTGCCGGCGACGAAATCCAGCCGGCTCCACAGAATGGAAATGAATGCCAATCCGTAGGCGGTCATGATGGGCGCGAACAGCAGGTGGATCTGGTTCGGATCCAGCGGGTCTTTTGAAATCCCGAAGAACGCCAGCCCGAAGGCCGAGCCCACCCACATCAGCAGGATCGCCCAGCGGAAATTCGCGATCGACGCCCGCTTGAACGGATGCAGCAGTGCGATGAAGAAAAGCGGTGCGATGATGATTCCCCCCAGCAGCGGAACGATGTCGATGGCCTGGATCAGCGTCGTGCGGAGAATCTTGGAGAACAGTCCGTCCAGCACGAGTGGCTCGGTCTCGAGATCCATGTTCCGCATCACCGCGGCCTCGCTGCCGTTGCCCAGGCCGTTGTAGAGCGTGAGGTGGGCGGTTCCCAGGAAGTCCGCCGAAACGGCATGGTTTCGCAGGATCGTCAAAATCCCCGCGATGAGGATCAGGGCGAGCACCGAGATGCCCACCAATCCCCGCGGCCGGAAGGCCACCGCCGCGTAAATGATGTAACCCAGCGCGATCCAGACGGTCATCCAGTGGGTCAGCGCCAGCAGGGTGAAAAAGACCCCCGCGATCATCGCCGGCATCATCGCGATCCGTCCCTCCGCGGTGGCTTCCACCGCCCGGTAAACGAAATAGATCGGCGTCCCATCGATTCCGCGCACGT